>JAQGHW010000726.1 GCA_028291505.1 Rhodopila sp.
TATGCGGCCGCGGCGGACATGCTGGCGTGGCTGATGATCGAGGCTCGCCGTCGCAAGTTGACCGGCGTCGCGCTGAAGGACGACCGGCGGATTACAGTAGAGAAATCGTTTCCCGAGCGATTACACGTTCCTCATCGGTTGGAATGACGAAGGCTGCGAGGGGGCTGTTCGCGGTGGTGATGCGGCCGTTGCCTTTCTCGTTGGCTATTGGATCTGTATCGAAACCGATCCACTGGAGTCGTTGCAGGACCCGGGCGCGGATTGGGACACTGTGCTCACCGATGCCGGCGGTGAAGACCAGGCCGTCGATGCCGCCCATGCTGACCGCCAGTGCGCCGGCGGTGCGGGCTACGTGATAGACGAAGTATTCGACGGCGAGTTGCGCGAGCGGGGCGTCGCTGGCGAGGAGGTCGCGGATATCGTTGGATATGCCGGACATGCCTTTCAGGCCGCAGTCGTGGTAGAGGAAGTCTTCGACGCGGTCGACGGACCAGCCCTTCTGCTGTTGCAACCACAGGATCACACCGGCGTCCAGGGATCCGGATCTGGTGCCCATCGGCAGCCCATCCAGCGCGGTGAAACCCATCGACGAATCTATACTGCGCCCGTTCACCAGCGCGCACATCGATGCGCCCGAACCGAGATGGGCGACGACCACCTTGCCGGCGGCGATTTCCGGGGCTTGCGTCTTCATGGCTCCGGCGATGTAGCTGTAGGACAGGCCGTGGAACCCATATCGTCGCACGCCCTGCTGATAAAGCTCATCCGGGATGGCGAACCGGTCCGCCACGGCGGGGTGGCCGCGATGGAACGCGGTATCGAAGCAGGCGACGTGCGGCACGCCGGGGAACCGCTTGCTCAGGCCCTTCAACACATCGAGTGCGGGCGGATTGTGCAGCGGTGCGAGTGGCGACAGCGCCTCGATCTTGGCCAGGGTCGCAGCATCCACCACGACGGAGTGGTCGAACTCGGGACCGCCGTGCACGATGCGGTGGCCGAATGCGGCGATCTCCCCCGTCAGTGGGCCGTCGGACAGGGCCGCCAGAGCCTGCATCGCGGCATGCGGATCGGCGGCTGACACCTTGACGTCGTGCGTCGTTTTGCCGCTGGCGGTGACCTTCAGGTGCGCTGAACCGCCGATGCCGTCGACTTCACCGGATTGCAGCGCGGGGGCCTCGGGGTCCAACCCGTATACGGCGAATTTCAGGCTGGAGGAGCCTGTGTTCAGCACGACAATGCGGCGATCGGCTTCGGACATCGTATCCCCCTCTTGGCCTTTGCCACCGACAGCGTACATGCTGCGGCCTGAGCGCGAAAGCAGCCCGGGAGATCCAAGACCATGGCTACCACGAAATTCGGCCTCGCCCAGCCCGTCCGCCGCGTCGAGGACCCTCGACTGCTGAAAGGTGCGGGACGCTATACCGACGATATTGTGCTGCCGGGGATGCTGTTCGGCGTGGTGCTGCGCAGTCCGCACGCGGCGGCGACGATCACTCGGCTGGATACCGCGGCGGCGGCGAAGCTGCCGGGTGTTGCGGGGGTTTATACCGCGGCGGACCTGGCGGCTGACGGTTTGGGTCCGCTGCCGTGTGCGGCGTTGGTGGAGAACCGGGACGGCACGCCGCAGGCCGCGCCGCCGCATCCGGTGCTGGCGGATGGCGTGGTGCGCCATGTCGGCGATCCGGTGGCTTTCGTTGTTGCCTCCACGATCAAGCAGGCGCGCGACGCGGCCGAGGCGATCGAGGTGGATTACGACATTTTGTCCTCCATCACGGAACTTTCCGCGGCGATGGACAGGGGCGGGACGCTGGTCTGGCCGGAGGTGAAGCACAACCTGGCGTTTGACTGGGAGATCGGCGACAAGGTTGCGACCGAGGTGGAGTTTGCCAAGGCGGCGCATGTCACCAGGCTGACCATCGTCAACAACCGGATCGTGGTGAACTCGATCGAGGCGCGGGCGGCGTTGGCGGATTTCGACAGCGCGACGGGGCGTTGGACGCTTTATGCCAACACCCAGGGCGGCTGGCTGATCAAGAACCTGATCGGGCCGCTGTTCGGTACCGATCCGGAGAAGTTCCGCATCATTACGCCCGACGTGGGCGGCGGTTTCGGCATGAAGTTGTTCCTGTACGCCGAACACGTGCTGACCTGCTACGCGGCGCGCAAGTTGGGGCGGCCGGTGAAGTGGGCGGCGGAGCGGGGTGAGGCGTTCCTGTGCGATACGCAGGGGCGCGACAACCTGACTCTAGGCGAGCTGGCGGTCGACGCGAACGGGATATTCCTGGCGCTGCGGACGCGGAATGTTTCGAACATGGGTGCGTATCTTTCGACCTTCGCGCCGTATATTCCGACCTATGCCGGCACGGGGGTGTTGGCGAGCGTGTACGGGTTCAAGGCGATCTACGCCAACGTGCTGGGCGTGTTCACCAATACCGTGCCGGTGGATGCCTATCGTGGGGCGGGTCGTCCCGAAAGCAACTATCTGGTCGAGCGGCTGGTCGATGCGGCGGCGGCGGAACTGGGTGTCGATAAAGTCGAGTTGCGGCGGCGGAATATGGTGCTGCCGAGCGCGATGCCGCACTCGACTCCGGTGGGGAAAAGTTACGATAGCGGTGACTTCCGGATGGTGCTGGATGCGGCTGTTGCGCACATGGATTATGCGGGATTTGCTGCCAGGCGGGCTGCGGCGGCGGCGTTGGGCAAGCGGCGGGGGCTTGGGCTGGCGTATTACCTGGAGGCGACTGGCGGCGATCCGACCGAGCGGGCGGAGATACGGTTTGCTGATGATGGGTTCGTGGATGTTTATGTGGGAACACAGTCTACCGGTCAGGGGCACGAGACGGCTTATGTTCAGTTGACCGCGAATAATCTGGGCATTGACGGTGACAAGATCCGCATCCGGCAGGGTGATACCGATACGATCCCGGTGGGTGGTGGGACCGGCGGGGCTCGGAGTTTGTATTCGGAGGGGCAGGCGATCCTGTTGACCTCGGAGTCGGTGATCAAGAAGGGCAAGCAGGCGGCGGCGGAGGAAATGGAAGCCGCGGTGGCGGATATCGCGTTCGCCGCGGGGCGGTTTTCCATCGTCGGGACTGATCGCGGCATCGACATCGTTGCTTTGGCGGCGACGCAAAGGAAAAAGGCGGCGGCGGGTCAGCCGGCGACGTTGCTGGACGCGGCCGAGATTGCACCGATCGATGCGCATACGTTCCCGAACGGGTGCCACATGGCGGAGGTTGAGGTCGATCCGGAGACCGGTGTGGTCGAACTGATGCGCTACAGCGTTTGCGACGATTTCGGCACGACGGTGAACCCGCTGATCGTGCGTGGGCAGGTTGCGGGCGGTGTGGCTCAGGGGTTCGGCCAGGCGGTGCTGGAGCGCACGGTTTATGATCCGTCGTCTGGCCAGTTGTTGTCCGGCAGTTTGCTGGATTACGCGCTGCCTCGGGCGAACGAATTCCCCGATATCGAGGTGGAATTGCTGGAGATCCCCTGCGCATCCAATCCGCTGGGGGTGAAGGGCGCGGGCGAGGCAGGGGCTGTGGGCAGTCCTCCGGCGGTGATCAACGCGATCATCGATGCGCTGAGTGGGGATGGGGTGACGCATATCGATATGCCCGCGACGCCGGAACGGGTGTGGGGGGCGATGGCGTTGGCTCGGGCAGCTTGACGGGAGGGCCGGCCGGGGCAAGCCTTTGATGTAAATCCGGCGCGCGAACCCGACGGTGCGGTCCGGCAAAGGCGGTGCTGCTTCGGCTACGCGTATAAGGAATGGGGGGGGCCATGAAGTGCCTGGTCAAACGCGCTTCCCTGGTCTGCTGGCTTCTGCTGGCGACCGCGACGGCGGGCCTCGGGGACGACAATGTCGGCGTGCCGCCGGAGAAACTGGGCAAGGTTTCGTTCGCGAATTCGTGCAACGGCGCGGTGCAGCCGGCGTTTGAGCGTGGTGTGGCCCTGCTGCATTCCTTTTGGTGGCAAGAGGGCCGGAAGGCGTTTCAGCAGGTTCTCGACCGGGATCCGAGCTGTGCGATCGCGACCTGGGGTATCGCGGCCATCGACCTGGGAAATCCCTTCGCCACCGGCCCCAGCCCTGCGGAGGCGCAACAAGCGCAAGACGCGATCGCGCGCGGCCGCTCCATCGGCGCCAATACCGAACGGGAGAGGCTGTACATTGAGGCGATCGCAACCTATTACGACGGACCGGTTCGGCCCCATATCGTGCGCATGAAGGCGCTCGCCGACGGGTTCGAGGCCCTGGCCGCCCGCTATCCTGACGACGACGAAGCGCAGATCTTCTATGCCATCTACCTGGTCGGAACCCAGGACCCCACCGACAAGACGTTTGGCCGTACGCTGAAGGCGGCGGGAATCCTTGAGGCGCAGTTTGCCCGCCATCCTGATCATCCTGGCGTCTCGCATTACCTCATCCACAGTTACGACTACCCGCCGATCGCCGAGAAAGGTTTGCCGGCGGCACGGCGCTACGCCGGCATCGCGCCCTCGGCGCCGCACGCGCTGCACATGCCGTCCCACATCTTCACGCGCGTCGGCGCCTGGAAGGAGTCGATTGCCGCCAATCAGCGCTCGGTGGCGGTGTCGAAGACGGAAAACGATACGGATGCGCAACTGCACGCCATGGATTACCTGGTCTATGCCGATCTGCAGTTGGCCCGCGACGCCGACGCGCTTCAGGTGGTCGAGGCGATCACCCAGGTCGGCACGCCAACCGCGGCTCGGGGGTCCGCCTTCGCGATCGCGGCGATACCCTGCCGCTATGCGCTGGAGCGTGGTGCATGGCAGGAGGCAGCACAGTTGCGACCGAGCGAAAGCCGGGTTGCGTATATTCGCGCGATGCCGGTGTTTGCTCGCGCGATTGGCGCTGCGCGCGCCGGCGATACCGTTGCTGCCGAGAAAGATGTGCAGGAGCTTGCGGAACTGGTCGATGCGCTGAAGGAAGCAAAGGACCGTTACTGGGCGACCGAGGTCGAGGTGCAACACCTGTCCGCCATGGCATGGACCGACTATGCCAAAGGTTATATCGACGGCGCGCTGACGCAGATGCGCGGCGCCGCGGACCTGGAGGACACCAGCGAGAAAAACGCGGTGACCCCCGGTCGCCTGATCCCGGCGCGCGAGTTGCTTGGCGATATGCTGCGGGACAGCGGCAACCCGGCCGGCGCGCTGGGCGAATACGAGGCCTCACTGCGGCGGGACCCGAGGCGTTTCCGCAGCCTGTTCGGCGCCGCGCAGGCAGCCGCGGCGTCGGGAAACCGTGACGCAGCCCGCGATTTCTACCGCCAACTTGTCGACATGGCGGGACCTGACGGTGCGCGCAAGGAACTCGGCACGGCACGTGCCTATCTGGCGGGCGACTGACCGCGGGAGCTTGATTACATCGGCGGCAGGGGAGCGATGGTGATGGCTGCGACCGGCAATGGATGGGGTTCGGCAACGCTGGCGGAAGCCGGCTTCGCAGCTGATCTGGAGGAATGCTTCGAGATCGCCCGGCAAGCCGGCACCCTGCCGAACCTGCACGGCGTGGTAGCGGTGCGCGGCGGACGGCTTTTCTTCGAGCGATACTTCGCGGGACCCGATGCCGGGCTCGGGCGCCCCTTGGGGGTGGTACGCTTCGGGCCGGAGACGGTGCACGACATGCGGTCGGTATCGAAGAGCATCGTCGGGCTGCTGTACGGAATCGCCCTCGCATCAGGACGCGTTCCCGCGCCCGAAATGAATCTGCTTGGGCAGTTCCCGGAATATCCTGATCTTGCCGACGATCCCGCGCGCCGGCTTCTGACGGTCGGGCATGCCCTTACCATGACGCTCGGCACCGACTGGGACGAGCTGAACTTTCCCTATGGCGACCCGCGCAACGGTGAAACCGCAATGAATGCCGCGACCGATCGTTACCGCTACGTGTTGGAACGACCGGTCGTCGAACCGCCCGGGCTGCGTTGGACTTACAACGGTGGAGCGACGGCGCTGCTGGCTCGCCTGATCGCCAAGGGAACCGGGCTGCCGCTGCCTGAATTCGCGCGCCAGGCGCTGTTCGAGCCGCTTGGGATTGAACGGACCGAGTGGAAGTTCGGGGTGGACGGGGAGCCGATCGCGGCCTCGGGACTGCGCCTAAGCCCGCGCGACCTGGCACGGATCGGGGTCGTGGTGCTGAATGGCGGACGCTGGGATGGGCGCCAGGTGATCCCGGCCGAGTGGCTGACCGCGTCGTTCACGCCGGCCGTGTCGATCCCGGATGGCCGGCGCTATGGATACCAGTGGTATATGGGCAGGGTGCCGACGGATGACGGTGCGGGCGGCGTGCGCTGGCAGGACACGATCAGTGCCGTAGGGAATGGCGGACAGCGGCTTTTCCTGCTGCCGCGGCTCGATCTTGTGGTGGCGGTCACCGCCGGCAATTACGATGCGCCGGACCAGGGACGGCCGCCGATGACGGTGCTGCGCGACCTTCTGCTGCCGGCGCTGCGGACGAGGTAACCGGGGCACCTCCCTGCCCTGTCCACGCTGGGAAGCAGCTACCAATCGCGGTTTCCGATTGAATTAACCGATATAATGCATTGGTTGCAGAGTCGCGGCGCACCCACCCTCTCGGCATCGCTTGACGAGGGATGAAGACGATGACGACCACTGGGACGACAAGCACTGGACGGCGCACTGCATTGCAGACTTTCGGCATAGGCATGGTCGTTGGCGCGTTCGGCCTTGCCACCGCCGGATCAGGGACAGCGAAGGCGGCCGTTGCCTCCGCACTGACGCCGCCGGACGCTGGACAGTTGAACGCGCTGATGCAGCGGCTTGCCGGGGCGCCAAGGCGCCGGGACTTCAAGACCGTGCCGATGATCCTTACTGACCCAGAACAATGGGATCACGCAGCACTGTCGGAGGTCCTGGCCTACAAGCCCTTATCGAAACAGGCCTGGGACAACACCGACATCGCCAGCCCTTGGCTGAACCTGATGCGCAACGCACTGAATACGCAGATCTGGGCGTTCCGGCATCCGGACTTCCTCGCCGTTTCGGCCACGCATGGTTCGGCGCACCTGGCGCTGTACGACCAGGCGATGTGGGACAAGTATCAGCTGACCCGGCTGGCCGGCGAGAAGTTCAAGACCAACACGCTGATCGAAGAGCAAAAAGCCGAGTCCGCCGACCCTGCGAAGTTGGAGGACCCAGCCGGCGTGTTTTCCCCGGCGGACAATTCCATCCCGGCGTTGATGCGGCGCGGTGTGGTGTTCCTGTCGTGCCACAACGCGATCTGGGAACAAGCGGGCGCGCTGATCAAGGCCGGCGTGAACCCCGACAAGCTGTCGCACGAGGCGCTGGTGGCCGAACTGACCAACCATCTGGTCCCGGGCGTGGTTCTGACCCCCGGCGTCGTTGGCACGCTTCCCGAACTGCAGCGGGTCGGTTTCCATTACGCGAAGTGAGGAGCCGCGACATGCACTCATTTGTCCATCGGACCATTCTTGGCGCGGCCGCGTGCGCTATTCTGACGATGCCCGCCTTGGCGCTGGACGCCGGCAAGGCGCGGGCCCCGAACTACCAGGGGGACGTCTTTCCGCCGTGGCAGCACGGCGCGAACAATGACGCAACCAACCGGGGCTTCGACTTCACCGTGCCGGAAGTGGATGACCTCGCGGACTTTCACGGCGATCCGACGGACCCCGGGCTCGTGCTTTATGTCGGCGGCAACTACTTCTTCGCGATGGCCCCGCTGGTGCGGGCGTTCGAGACAGTCCATCCCGAGTATAAGGGCCGCATCTATTGGGAGACGATCCCGCCGGGGCTGTTGGTCAGGCAGATGCAGGCGGGCGGTCGCATCACCGTTGGCAACATGACCTGGGTGGCCAAGCCTGATGCTTACTTCGGCGGACTGGTGAAAGTGAAAGACCTCATCGGCGAGGGACTGCTGACCGGGCCCGCGGTGCCGTACGTTACCAACACGCTGGCCATCATGGTGCCCAAGGGCAATCCGGCGCACATCACCGGCCTGGCCGACCTGGGCAAGCCGGGTGTGCGGTTGGCAATGCCTAATCCGGAGTTCGAGGGCATTGCGCGGCAGATAAAGCTGGCACTGACCAAGGCGGGTGGCGATCGGCTGACGACGACGGTCTACGATGCCAAGGTGAAGGATGGCAGCACGATCCTGACCCACATCCATCATCGGCAAACGCCGCTGTTCCTGATGCAGGGCGTGGCCGATGCCGGCGTCACCTGGCAATCCGAGGCCATGTTCCAGGAGCAGGCCGGTCATCCGATCGAGCACGTCGCCATTCCGAACGCCGATAACGCCACCGCAATCTATGCCGGCGCCGAGGTCAAGGGCGCGGCGCATCCTGAGGCGGCCAAGGCCTGGCTGGATTTCATCCGGTCGGCTGAGGCGCTGCAGATCTTTGAACGTTACGGCTTCAAACCCTACGCCGCCGGTTGAGACCGGTTCGGCAAGCACGAGGACCCGACATGACCTCAGTTACACTTGACGGACCGGCGCGCACCGTCGTTTCGGCCAGCACGTCAGCGGAAAGCGATACATGGCGCATCGCCGCCCTGGCGCTGCTGTCCGTGCGCTTCATCCAGGGGTTCATTTACTGGGGCGGTGGCTCGCGTCGCTTCATCTATGCCCCGTCCAAGCTCGATCCGCACGCGGCGACCTGGATGGCCAACAAGTTCCAGTCGGCCATGCCGGGTGCGTTGTTCGGCACCGACCACGTCATCGCCTTCCTGCTGCACCATTTCGACCTGCTTTACGCTTCACTGATCATCTTCAGCGCCGGCGAGCTGATCGCGGGTGTCTTCCTGATGGCGGGGTTGCTGACGCGGGCGGCGGCGTTGGCCTCGGTCGGGTTCTCTATCGTGCTGATGCTGATGTTCGGCTGGCAGGGCGCAACCTGCATCGACGAATGGACGATGGCGGCGAGCAATTTGGCAATGGGCGCGACGATCATGCTGGCCGGCGGCGGTGCGTTCTCGGTCGACAACGTGCTGCTGCGGCGCAGGCCGGCACTGGCCGGACGGGGCTGGTTCCGCTGGATGGGCGGCGCGCTGCCGCTGCCACTGCCGGACCGCAGCTTCGGGACCCTGGCGCTGGCGGTGTTTGCCTTGACGGCCGTGTTCAACGTCGCGACGTACAGCTACTATCGCGGCTCCGTCGTCACCGCCTTCCATGGCGGACCGGTGAGTGCGGCGAGGCACCATCTGGCGTTGGCGGACGGAGCCGTGCTGCCGGACGGAAGCGTGCGGTTCCACGCCTACCTGAATGGCGGCACGCCCGCGGCACCGTCGAACATCATGGCCGCGGCGCTGATGGCGCGGGACGGATCGGTGCTGGAGCACTGGGACGGCGCGGCGCTGAGCCACCTGCCGCCAAGCCTGATCGCGAACGAGTTCGCCTACAATCGGTTCGCGCCTGGACCCTTCGGGCTGTCGGCCAAGATGGGTGCCGAGGCGACCATCAGGTTGCCCGGGATGGCGCCCGGGATGGCCACATCCGGGTCCGACATGCTGGGAAAAGTCGCTACGCTTCGGCTGCGCACCGTCAATGGCAACAGCTTCGAGCTGCCTGTGACGGCCGGCTGAGGCAAAGATGGTCCGGGCGCCGCGGTGCCCGGACCTGGTGCGGGACAATCCCCGGCAGCCTCGAAGCGGACGCCGTGTAGCCAAAACCGCACGGGGAATGTCATCATGCTCCTCATGACGTTGGACCAACTTCGTGTTTACGTCGCGGTCGCCGAGCGCCAGCACGTCACTCGGGCCGCTGAGGCGCTCAATCTGGCACAGTCGGCCGCGAGTGCCGCGATCGCTGCCCTGGAGGCGCAGCACGGGGCAAAGCTGTTCCACCGCGTGGGTCGCGGCATCACGCTGACCGAGGCTGGGGCGCTGTTCCTGGTTGAGGCGCGTGCCGTGCTGGCCCGGGCGGAAGCCGCGGAGCTTGTGCTGTCCGAACTGGGTGGACTGAAGCGTGGCACGCTGGCCGTGCGGGCCAGTCAGACCATTGCCAGCTATTGGCTGCCCCGCCACCTGGTCGCGTTCCGCCGAGCGCACCCGGGCATCGACATCCGGCTTACCATCGGCAACACCGCTCAGGTCGCGGCGGCGGTACATGAGGGTTCGGCCGAGTTGGGCTTCGTGGAGGGACCGGTGGAGGATCCGGTGCTGACCAGCCGACCGGTCGCTCGTGATCAGATGGTCATCGTGGTCGGACCCGACCATCCGTGGGCCGAGCGTGGGGATCTGAAGCCGGGGGAGCTGGTGGATACCGAATGGGTGCTGCGGGAGAGCGGTTCCGGCACGCGGTCAGTGTTCGAGGAGGCGCTCGCAGGGTTCGGCGTGCCGGTTGGCAGCCTTCGCGTGACGCTGGAACTTCCATCCAATGAGGCCGTTCGCGCCGCCGTTGAGGCTGGCATGGGAGCGACCGCGATCTCCGCCTCGGTGGCCGCGCCGAGCCTGGAGGCTGGTCTGCTGCATCAGGTTCGGCTGGCACTGCCGGAGCGGGGTTTCCACGTCCTGAGTCATAGCGAGCGCCATCAAAGCCGGGCGGCCAACACGTTGCTGGAAATGATTGCCGGTCATTGGTGAGGCGCGGGACTGGTGTTATACTGCCCGGGATCACCTGCCGATCCCGGCCATAACCACTGCGCGATGCCGCCCGGACCGGTACGACAGTGGAAAGCCCACCGGACCCTTTCACCCATCCGCGAGGACGCTACGCCCGATTGGCACCGACCGTTTGGTCGAACTCGGCGGCGGTGATACCCAGCGTTTCGGCGGCGGCACGGATGTCGCGCCAAGTGGTGTCATCGACCTCGATGCCCTGTTCGGTGCGCTTGGCGGTCGTACGCTTTTCAGGCTCGCCGGGGGTCAGGACTTCGTCGAAACCCGGGCCGGGGCGGGCGGATTTGACATGCGATTTCACTGCCTGGATGTCGGCGGCGATCTTGTCCGGGTCACCCAGCTTTGACAGATCGATGATCGTCGCGAGCATGGAGTTCAGCACGCCGCCCTTCGCCTGGTGGAACGCACCCTGACCGCCGGCGACGGCCGAGGCCATGATCTCGCACATCACGGCCAGGCCCGACCCCTTGTGCGTGCCGAACGCCCGCAGCGCGCCGGTGTGGTCCCGGATGAAGCCGGTGGGGTCGTTGGTGGGGTTGCCCGAAGCGTCGATCAGGCAGCCATCGGCGACGGGAACGCCCTTGTTGTAGGCCACACGCGCCTTGCCGGCGGCGATCGTCGTGGTGGCCATATCGAGCATTACCGCCGGGCCGTCCGGTCCGGGAACGGCGGCGCAGAACGGGTTGGTGCCGAGGCGCGGTTCGGCGGCCTGATATGTGGCCTGGACGTCGTGATGGTCGGCGACGTTGACGAAGGCGGTGAAGGCGCAGCCCTCGGCGGCGGCGAGTTCGGCGTAGGTGCCGATGCGGCCGATATGGGAGGAATTCCGGAACGCCAGCACGCAGGCGCCGATTTCCTTGGATCGGGAGATGGCGCGGCGGACGGCGTCGGCGGCCATGCGCTGGCCGTAGCCGCGGCGGGCGTCGATCACCAGCAGTGCGCCCGCGTCGAGCACGGTTTCGGCGGTCTGGTTGGGGACCAGCAGGCCCGCGTGCAGCAGGCGGACGTAGGTCGGCAGCATGCCGACGCCGTGGCTGTCATGGCCGGCGAGGTTGGCACGGACGAGGTGGTCGGCGACCTGGGCTGCCTCGGTTTCCTCGCTGCCCATGCGGCGGGCGATCAGGTGGGTGACGGCTTTTAGTGCGTGCGGCGGCAGGGTTGGCATGGACGTGCGGACCTATCAGTTCGCGGGGGTCGTATCATGGTTTGTGTTGGGTCCCAAAGCTTTGGGGGCGACGGGTGGTGGGTTGGTTTGGATGGGCGGGTGTTGATCCGAAGCGGTCCTTCGCGACTGGCGGCGCAAGGTCCGGTTCTGGCCGAAACCAGATGGGTTGTTCTGGAGCTTTTAACGGCAATCGCAGACGTTCCGTCCGACAATCCAGTCAGGGATGCGATCAAAACAGGATTGCCGTCTGCTTGCCGGTGCTCCTCCAGGGTGCGGACTTCTAAGCCCTCGCCGGCAAGCTGCCCCGCTACCACGCTGTCCAATGTGTTGAACGTAAAAGGGCATAGAGGTTCAACTTCCAACGCCGATTGACATCTCGCAAACTGAGCCCATTTGCGCCCCAAGCATAGGCGGCGCACGGGTCGACAAAGCGGTGCCGTTGACCCATAGGGTTCTCGCTGGCCAGCGAACTTTGAAGCCCGCTCTTATCGAATTGTTCGATCAACCCGTCCGATAAAATCAATTGGCTCGATTCACGCCCAAAGGGCTAGCCTCACCGCGGCTGTAAAAGACGAAAACTACGCTTGGAGGATAACATGGACGACGAAAACAAGTGCCCCGTCATGCACGGCACCGACCAGAACGCGGTCGTTTTGGAAATGT
>JAQGHW010000733.1 GCA_028291505.1 Rhodopila sp.
CCGCTACGTGGAGCGCCGTACCGTCCACGCCTTGCGCACCCCCATCGAGACACACGGCACGTTGCGCTTTGACGCACCCGACCGGCTCGAAAAGGCGACCGATCCAGCCGGCAACGGCGCGTCGGAACGGCTCACGATCAAGGGCGACCAACTGACGATCGATCGCGGCCTCGGCGCGGCCCCCGTTGTCCTGATGCTGGACGAGCACCCCGAGATCGGCGTCCTCGTCGCAAGCATCCGAGCGACGTTGGCCGGCGATGCCGTGGTGCTGCGGCAAGCTTTCGATATTTCGATCGCGGGAACCAACAGTAGTTGGCAGCTGGTCCTGCAGCCGCATAATCCCGCTCAGCGCGAAATCCTGCAATGGATGCGGATCACCGGCTACGCGGATCGGATCAGCAAGATCGATTCCCAGGAGGCCAATGGCGACCACGCGGAGATGACGATCCAGGAGCCGGCGCCGTGATCTCGCGCAGAGCGGCGATGGTGATCTGGATCACCGTTGTCGGGGCCTCGGGCCTGTTCGTCTCGCAGCTTCGCATCGACACCGACATGACGGCCTTCCTGCCACGCACCTCGTCGCCTGCGCAGCGCGTGCTGGTGGATCAGCTGCGTGACGGCGTCGTCTCCCACCTGGTGCTGATCGCCATCGAGGGCGTCCCAGCCGAACGGTCGACGGCAATCAGCAAGCGTCTGGCGGTTCGGTTACGCGGCAACGGCGATTTCGAGAGCGTCGAGAACGGCGAGGAAACCGGTTTCCAGCACGACCGAGATTTCCTCTGGGCCCACCGTTACCTCCTGAGCGACCAGATCGCCCCCGACCGCTTCACCAGCGCGGGATTGCGGGTCGCACTGCAACACGACCTGGACGAACTCGGTTCGGCCGCCGGATTTCTGCTGGAGCGTACCCTGCCCGCCGACCCGACCGGCGAAATGCTGCACCTGATCGAACAGCATCTCGGCGGCGGCGGCGGTCCCGCGCGACAGCATGGCGTGTGGGTCTCACCGGATGGCATCCGATCCCTGATGCTGGTCAGGCTGCGTACAGCCGGACCCGACATCGATGGGGCCCAACGCGCCCTGACCGAGATCCGTTCCGCATTCGCCGAGGCGGCCGGCCCAGACCACGCAGCCCAGCTTGTCATGACCGGCCCGCCTGTGTTCGCGGTCGAAGCCCGTGACCGGATCAAGTCCGACGCGACACGCCTGTCCGTAGCAGCCAGTGTGCTCGTCGCCACGACCCTGCTCGCGGCCTACCGCTCCCCCCGCGTCCTGCTGCTGGCTTTCGTCCCCGTCGTCAGCGGCGCCCTGGCGGGAGTGGCCGCGGTCGGCGTGATATTTCGGACCGTCCACGGCATCACACTCGGCTTCGGCGCCACCTTGATCGGTGAGGCGGTCGATTACGCCGTCTATCTGTTCACCCAGACCGCCCCGGACAGCCCGGTCGAGCAAACGCTGGAACGCATCTGGCCGACGCTGCGACTGGGCGTGCTGACCTCGATCTGCGGCTTTTCCGCGATGCTCCTCTCCAGCTTCGACGGCTTCGCCCAGCTTGGTCTGTTCACCATCACCGGCCTGGCCGTCGCGGTCTGCGTCACGCGATGGGTGTTGCCCGCCATGCTGCCGGCGCAGTTCGCCGGGGTGCGGCAGTCCCAGACCATGATGCGGATCGCAACCTTCGCGACCCGCGGACGTCACCTGCGCTTCGTGGTCGCGATACTGACGTTGGCCGCAATCGCCTCGCTGGCCCTGGGAAACGGAACCTTCTGGGCAGGCGATCTGTCCAGCCTCAGTCCGGTCCCGCCCGCCGAACAACGCCTCGACCAGTCGCTGCGCCAGGACATGCGTGCGCCGGATGCCACGACGCTGATCGTCATCCGCAAGCCTGACCAGCAGGCCGCGCTTCAGGCTGCCGAACGACTCACCGCGTTGCTCATGCCGATCCAGCGCCAAGGCGGCTTCACCGGGCTGGACTCGCCCAACTGGTATCTACCCAGCGTCGCGGCACAGCGGGTTCGGCAGGCGGCCCTGCCCGATGTGGCGGCGCTGCAGGTCGCGCTGGATGCCGCGCTCGACGGGATGCCGTTTCAGCCGGGGCTGTTCGCACCGTTTGTCGCCGACGTCGCCAAGCAACGGGCGCTCGCTCCGCTCAGCCGCGTCGACCTGGACGGAACCTCCTTGTCCCTGAAACTCGACTCGCTGCTGCTGCATCAACCCGACGGCTGGACCGCGACGCTGTCCCTGCGCGGGGTAACGGCGCCGGCGGCCATAGCCCGGGCGATCGCCGGTGAGCCGGACGCCGTGCTGGTCAACCTGAAGGCCGAATCGGACCGCCTGCTGCGGGTTTACCTGCGGGAGGGCGTCAGCCTCGCGAGCCTGGGCGCGGCCGCGATCGGCTTGCTGCTGCTGGTAACCCTGCGTTCGTGGCGCCGGCTCGCCATGGTCGCCGCACCGCTCACCGCCGCGGTCGCCGTCACGCTCGCGATACTCCGGCTGGGCGGACATGCGCTGTCGATCTTCAACCTGTTCGGGGTGCTGCTGGTGGTTGCGATCGGTTCGAACTATTGCCTGTTCTTCGATCGGCAGCGGGCCGACCCGGTGGGGACACCGCGGGTCTTCGCATCGCTGCTGCTCGCCAACGCCTGCACCGTCATGGGCTTCGGCGTGCTCGCGCTGTCGCGCACGCCGGTGCTGCACGATCTCGGTATGCCGGTGGCCATAGGCACGTTCCTCAGCCTAATATTCGC
>JAQGHW010000738.1 GCA_028291505.1 Rhodopila sp.
GAGGTTCTGGCGGTAGTTTTCGACCTCGGCGCCGAAGATGCGGCTCAGCCGGACCAGCAGTTCCGGGTCGTCGGCCATCGCCTCCATACCTTGCAGCAGCAACAGGCCACGGGACGCCGCTAGCGCCTGGGGTAGCGCCTCGGGGTCGCTTTCGGCAGCCTCGACGAACCGCTGTGCGCCGGCGCCGCCGACCAGGCGTAACCGGCCGCCGAAGCTGGCCCGAACCAGCGGTTTGAACAGTTCGAAGCGGTCGCCCATGATGCATCTTCTCTCTCTGCCACAGGGGCGATCCCAGCCGATCTCGCCCGCCAATTCAATAAGGCATCCGATGCAGCCGATCTTTGAGACCAGCCGCCTGCTGCTGCGTCCCCGCACCTTGGCGGATACCGATGCCTGCCTCGCCATGGACGCCGACCCGGCGGTGACCCGTTTCGTCACCGGTCCCTGGTCGGACCCCATCGCCCACCGAACCTTCATCGAGGCCCGCACGCTGGGTCCCTACCCACGCGGCCTCGGTTACTGGGTCATCTGCCGCCGGAACGACGCCGAGTCGTTTCTTGGCTGGGTGCTGCTTATCCCGGCGGATGGGACGCGGCCGGAAATCGAAATCGGCTGGCGGTTGCGGCAAGCGGAGTGGCGGCAAGGGATCGCCACCGAGGCTGCCGAACCTTTGCTGCGCCACGGCTTCGTCACCGTGAAGCTGCCGGAGGTGATCGCGGAGATCCATCCGGACAACAGCGGTTCACAACGGGTAGCGGAGAAGCTTGGGCTCAGACGCATCGGTGTGGTTTCACTTCATGGGGCGCCAACGCTGCGCTACAGCATGACGCTTGCCGAGTGGTCGGCCCTACAGCGCCTCGCTACAGTAACCGGAAAGGCGTGACATCATGCTGGAGAAGACCCTTGCGATGCTGGCTCGGTACCAGCCCGGCGAGTACGTGCCCGACGATGTGACGTGCTACGATGAGGTGGAAGTCGAGGCATTCGGACATTTGCTAGCCAGCCTGGTGTACGCGCCATCGAAGCTGCGGCGGCGGCTGCAGGAGCTAGGCGCCAGCCTCACCCGCGCCGACTTCTATTCCGAGATCCCGTCCGTGGCCGACCTGGAGGCCAGCTTCGCCCGCCCGAGCAAGCTGCGGCTGGATCAGCCATTTGGTGATGCGGCGTTCTTGCGCGATTTCCTTCGCGATCTAACCCCGTTCGGGGCTGACTTCGAGCCACCCGCCACCGCGACACGAGGCAACGAATTTGCCTGGGACAACAGCCAGTTCTCCTACAGTGACGCGATGTCGTATTACTGCATGATCAGGCGCTGCCGGCCGAAGACGATCATCGAGATGGGCTGCGGCGCATCAACCCTGATCGCAAGTCTCGCCTGTGAAAGAAACGGATTCGGCAGGATCATCGCGATCGAGCCGTTTCCCGGGCCACTGTTGCGAGAAATCCCGCGCGTCGAACTGATCGTCGCTCGGGCACAGGACGTCGACGTGGGGTTGGTCGACGGCAACCTGCAGGATGGCGACATCCTGTTCATTGACACCACACACACGGTCAAACATGATTCCGACTGTCTGCATATTTACCTGCGCATCTTGCCGCACCTGACGCACAACATCTTTGTCCATGCGCACGACATTCGTCTGCCGTATCCGTTGCCGCTCGAGATGATGCGAGACCAGCATATCTACTGGACCGAGCAGTATTTGCTCTATGCTTATCTGGTCGGAAATCCACGCACACGCGTGCTGTATGGAAGCGCGTATCACGACCAGGCAAACCCCGAGCTACTGGCCGCCTTCATGCACGGCCGCTTCGGTCAGGGTGGCGCCAGCCTGTGGTTCACACAGTCCGGGTCGGTCGACATGCCGGCGGGCGCCCACTGATCTAACCCGCCTTCACCAACACCCCGTTCCGCTCTTCCGTCGGCAGGCACAGCGCCGTCAGTGCGGGCGCCACCGCATCCGGTGCCGGCAGGCTTGCCGGGTCCTCCCCGGGGAACGCATCCGAACGCATGCGGGTCGCCACAGGGCCCGGGTCAAACAGGTTAACCCGCACCGGCGTGATCGCCACTTCCTGAGCCCAGGTCTGCACCAGGTGCTCCATCCCCGCCTTCGTCGCCCCCATCGCCCCCCAATACGCCCGCGGCTCTCGCGCTCGGTTTTCGGTCACGAACACCGCCCGTCCCGCCGGAGACTGACGCAGCAGCGGGTCACAGGTGCGGATCAGTCGCCATGCCGCGGACAAGTTCACCCCGACCACGTCCGCCCAATCGTTCGGCAGGATATGCGATACCGGCGTCAGCCGCCCCAACGCCCCCGCGTTGTGCACCAGGATATCGAGGCGGCCGAAGCGTTGGAACAGGGTTGGGCCGATCGCATCGATCTGCGCACCTTCCCGCAGGTCCAGCGGCAGGATCGTCGCCTCGCCACCCAGCGCTCGGATTGCGTCGTCGGTCTCCTCCAGGCCGCCCTGGGTGCGCGCCGTGATCACCACGCGCGCGCCAAGACGAGCCAGTTCGAGGGCGACCGCCGCACCGATGCCTCGGCTGGCCCCGGTAACCAGCGCGATCGTGCCGTCGGGCAAGCCCGCGTCAGCAAAGCCGGACATCAGTGGTGGGCAACCAGCAGGCTGAGTTGCCGGTCCGCATTGTCCTGCTGGTCCGGCAGCGGAATTGGATAATCGCCGGTGAAGCACGCATCGCAGTAGTACGGTTTTTCCGGGTCTCGCCCCGGTTTGCCCAGCGCGCGATACAGCCCGTCGATCGAAATGAACGCCAGGCTGTCGGCGCCGATCAACGCGGCCATTTCCTCCACGCTGTGGCTGGACGCGAGCAGCTTGCTGCGTTCTGGCGTGTCGATCCCGTAAAAGCACGAATGCGTCGTAGGCGGCGAGGAGATCCGCATATGCACCTCCTTCGCGCCGGCCGCCCGGACCATCTCGACGATCTTCTTGCTGGTGGTGCCACGGACAATGGAATCGTCCACCAGCACCACGCGCTTGCCCTCCAGCACCGGGCGGTTGGCAGAGTGCTTCAGCTTCACGCCCAGATGGCGGATGTGGTCGGTCGGTTCGATGAAGGTGAGGCCGACGTAGTGGTTGCGGATGATCCCAAGCTCGAACGGGATGCCGCTTTTCGTCGAGTAGCCCATCGCGGCGGGCACACCGGAATCCGGAACCGGCACGATCACATCGGCCGGGACGCCTGCCTCCAGCGCCAGTTCGGCGCCGATCCGCTTGCGGGCGTTGTAGACCGGCATTCCTTCCATCACCGAGTCAGGCCTGGCGAAATAGATGTATTCGAAGACGCAGAAACGCTCCTTCTGCTTGTTGAAGGGCTTGATGCTGTGGATACCCTGGTCGTTGATGACGACGATCTCACCCGGCTCGACGTCGCGGATGAAGTCGGCACCGACGATGTCCAGGGCGCAGGTCTCGCTGGCCAGCACCCAGCCGCCGGTCCCCTCCGATCCGATACGGCCCAGGATCAGCGGCCGGACCCCCAGCGGGTCGCGGACACCCATCATGGCTTCGTTGGACAGGGCGACCAGGGAGTACGCGCCAACCACCTGCTTCAGGGCGTCGATCAGGCGGTCGACGACCGTGGAATACAGGCTGATCGCAATCAGGTGGATAAACACCTCGGAGTCGGTGGTCGACTGGAACAGACACCCGCGTCGCACCAGCGCGCGATGCAGGACATGGGCGTTGGTCAGGTTGCCGTTATGCGCGACGGCGAACCCACCGAACTCAAAATCCGCATACAACGGCTGGACGTTGCGCAGGATCGTTTCGCCGGTGGTGGCATAGCGGTTGTGGCCGATGGCGATGCGGCCAGGCAGCTTCTCGATGACCCGAGCATCGCCGAAGTTGTCGCCGACCAGGCCCATGCCGCGGTGCGAATGGAAGCGGGCGCCGTCGAAGCTGGTGATCCCGGTCGCTTCCTGTCCGCGATGCTGCAGGGCATGCAATCCCAGCGCGGTGACGGCCGAGGCATCCGGGACGTCCCAGACTCCGAAAACGCCACACTCCTCATGCAGCGAGTCGTCATCACCCGAGTCGTTTCCGCCCGAACCGTCGTCCATGTTCCGGCTGTTCGATGCCATCTGTGACAGCTCCTATTCGCGTTCGGGTTGCTTACCAGTCGCCCGCCCTTGCGGATTGGCGTGCAGCAAAGCCTCCGCGGTCGCTTGGCGGCCCGCCGGCGGCGGGTCGAGGGTGTGCGGACGGTAGGTCTCAGGCAACTGGTCCCGCACCCAGCGTGCGGCCTCATAGGTCGGGGTCAGCGTGCGGGCATTTAACACCGCATCCGGCCAGCGTTCGATCGGAAATACCATCTGGCCCAAGATATAGGCGACGATGACCACCGCCGCACCCCGTGCGAGACCGAATACCAGCCCCAACGTGCGGTCAACTCCACCCAATGCCGATCGTCGCACGACTCGTCCCAACATGCCGGCGATCACCATCAGGACGATCAGGCTGCCGAGGAACACCACGATAAAGCTGACCGGATCGACCCAGTCGGGCGAGCTGAACCAGTTGCGCACGAACCCGCGCATCGTCGGCAGCCCGAGGATCGCGGCCGCGACGGCGCCGACCCAGGCACCAATCCCCAGCACCTCCCGCACGAAGCCGCGCATGAACGCGAGCAGTCCCGAGATTGCCAGAAATCCGAAGACCGCCAAGTCAACCCACGTCATAACACCGCCATCGGGCCACCGCCGTCGGAAAGGAAGCGGGGTTATCGTCCCGCCGGCGCCAACCGCCAAGCGGATCATGTGTTCTTCTTGGCCGATTCGGGGGCAAAGCGGGCAACGAGATCGGCAATGTGACCGATTTCCTCCAATCGGAGCCCGTCGGGTGCGGCCAATTTGCGATTGCCGTGCGCCACGCGGCGGGGCAGGGCGGCCGAGTCGAAACCCAGCTTGGCAGCCTCCTTCAGGCGGGCTTCGGCCTGGGCGACCTGACGGACCTCGCCGGACAGCCCGACCTCACCGAAATACACCATGCCGGGGCTGGTGGGGGTCTCGAATGCAGCCGAGGCGATCGCCGCCGCGACCGCCAGATCGGCGGCGGGTTCCGTGACGCGCAGGCCGCCGGCGATATTGAGGTAGACGTCAGTTTGGTTCAGCCGCACCCCCGCTCGGGTTTCCAGCACCGCAAGCAGCATCGACAGCCGCCCGCTGTCCCAGCCGATGACGGAGCGTCTGGGCGATCCGCCAGGATTTGGTGCGAGCAGGGCCTGGACCTCCATCAGGACGGGGCGCGAGCCCTCCAGGCCGGCGAACACGGCGCTGCCCGCGATGTTGCCGCGGCGTTCGGCCAGGAACAGGGCGGAGGGATTAGGCACTTCGGCGAGGCCGGCCTCGGTCATCTCGAACACGCCGATCTCGTCGGTGGCGCCGAAGCGGTTTTTCACCGCGCGCAGGATGCGAAACTGGTGGCCGCGGTCCCCTTCGAAATACAACACGGCGTCGACCATATGCTCCAGCACGCGCGGGCCAGCCAGCGCGCCGTCCTTGGTGACGTGGCCGACCAGGACCAGGGCGAAGTTGCCGGCCTTGGCGAGGCGGATCAGCTCGAACGAGGCGGCGCGGACCTGGGTGACGGTGCCGGGAGCGCTCTCGATCGTGTCCATCCACATGGTCTGGATCGAGTCGATCACCACCAGCGTGGTATCCTTGGCCTGTTCCAGGCTGGCGACGATGTCGCGCACGTTGATCGCCGCGGCCAGTTCGATCGAGGAGTCAGCGACGCCCAGGCGCCGGGCGCGCAGGCGGATCTGGTCGATGGACTCCTCGCCGGTGACATACAGCACGCGCCGGCCGGAGCGGGCGAGGCAGGCCGCCGCTTGCAGCAGCAGCGTCGATTTGCCGATACCCGGATCGCCGCCGACCAGCACGGCCGAGGCTGGGACCAGGCCGCCCCCCAGCACGCGGTCGAGTTCGGCGATGCCGATCTGCGCGCGCGGCGGTGGTTCGGTGCTGCCGGCGAGGCCGACGAAGCTGATCGAGCGGCCAACCGGCGCCTTGGCGGCGGGGCCCGGCCGGGCGATTTCTTCCTCGACGCTGTTCCACTCGCCGCAGGTCTCGCAGCGGCCGGCCCATTTGGGAGTGACCGCACCACAGGACCGGCAGACGAAGCGGGCAACGGGTTTAGCCACGAGGTTGTGGCGGTGAGGGGAGAGGCTGTCGCTCGATCATATCGAGTAGATGCCGCGTCGGGCAGGACGGAGCAAGGTAGGGCGAGACGTCGAAGACACACGAGTTCTCTGATGGCATTCCGGGTCGGCAGCTCAACCGTCTTCGTTTACGGCTTCGCGAAGAACGAGAGGGACAATTCGATCCGGACGAACTGAATTTCTGGCGCAAGGTCGCCACGGCGTTTGTGAGGATGGACGACGCCGCGCTACGAGCGCTGGTGGCCGAACAGGAGATCGTGGAGGTTGTTGACGATGGCTGAACTTGCATATCGGACGCAGCGGCTGGAGGCGCTGCACAAGACAGCGGCTGCGCTCAATCGCGTGGGTGCTCTGGACAAGGCGACGATGCGCGATCTGGACGCGTTCTGCCTCACGCCCGTGCAGCCAGTCAGTGGGGAGGATATCCAGAAGCTGCGGGAGCGGGAGGGCGTGAGCCAAGCCGTGCTGGCCAGGCACCTGAACGTGGGCACAAAGCTGGTGAGCGACTGGGAGCGGGGCGTGAAGCGTCCGAGCGGGCCGTCGTTGAAGTTATTGGTGCTGGCGCGGGTCAAGGGTTTGGGTGCGATTGCTTAGGGGCCGGCGAAGTTCGCGACTGCAACTTACTCCGGCCCGGCTGTCAGCATCGCTTCCCCGCCCTTGTCACCCTTCACCGTCGCCGCAAGGATCCTCCAGCCCCGCTTGTCCCTCGTGGCCAGATATTCGCGGTTGTGGATGTCACCGACATGCGCATCCTCCCGCTCGATCACCATGCGGAACGCCAGCCCGGCCTGCCGCAAGCCGGCTTCCAGCGCGTCGGTAACCGTCTGCTGGGTCGCCTTGTCGGTGACGGCGGAGCAAAGCCCGTCATCCGAGGACACCAAAGCCAGCTTTGCCTCGGCAGTAGATCCGTCGAAGGCCTGACCGGGCGCGCCATTCAAAAAAGCGGTTCGGGCCTGCTCCGGCACCGGCTGCAGGCCCGTGCGCTTGGCCCAGTCTCGCAGTGCCGCGGCATCTCCGGCAAACGGCAGGCAGCCCTGGACGAACAACCCGACGAGTTCCTCGGGCGCTCCGGCATGGGCCGCGACCGGCGCCAAAAGACTCACCGCCAGCAGAACGGCCCCCCGGATCAACGGCGCAACTCCATCTGGATCGGTCCCTCGCGGCGGCCATGGGTGAACTGATCGACCGCCGGATTGCCGCTGTCCATCAGGCGTTCGGCGGGGCCCGACCAGATGATGCGGCCATTGAGCAACATGGCCGCCCGGTCGCCGATCCGCTGCGCGCTGGCCATGTCGTGGGTGATGGCGACCGCGGTGCTGCCCAACCGCTTGACGCAGTCGACGATCAGCCCGTCGATCACCGCCCCCATGATCGGATCGAGCCCGGTCGTCGGCTCGTCGAAGAACATGATGTCGGGCTGGGAGGCGATAGCGCGGGCCAGGGCGACGCGCTTCTGCATGCCGCCCGACAGCTCGGCCGGCGACAGATCACCGACGCTGGCGGCAAGCCCGACCTGCCCGAGGAAATCATTGGCGCGGGCACGGGCATCCTGGCGCGTCGCCTTGTGCCGGGCGAGCAAGCCGAAGGCGACATTTTCCCAGACCGGCAGGCTGTCGAACAACGCGCCGTTCTGGAACAGCATGCCGATGCGGGCTCGGGTGAGCTCCTGTTCGCTCCGCGGCAGCCTCAGGATATCCTGGCCGTCGATTTCGATGATGCCGTCATCCGGCTCGATCAGGCCGAGCACGCATTTCAGCAGCACCGACTTGCCGGACCCGGAGCCGCCGATGACGACCAGCGAGGTGCCCTGAGGCACGTCGAGATCGACGCCATCCAGCACGCGCTTGGCGCCGAAGCGCTTGTGAAGGCCGCGGATGCGGATTTTCGGAGTTTCATCGTTCATGGCGGGGTTGATGCCGTGCGGTTCGGGATTGGGCAAGGGTGGGGATAGCTGGACGGTTCGGCGACCTCCGGTTGTGTGGCTGATGTCAGCCGGCCTTTCCCATGAGGTCGGGTGCCAGGCAGGCTGCGCACAGCATGCTGATCAATGGCAGATCGCTGGTTCAGCTCCCGTTGTGATATAGGAGCGTGCGCCCAGGAACCAGGAGCCCCGATGTCTGCAACAGCGCCACAGCCGTTCGATTTTCGCGACCCGGCCTTCCTGGCCGATCCATACCCGGTCTTCCGTCAGCTCCGCACCACCGCGCCGGTGTGGAAGGCACCATTCGGCCGCTGGTTCCTGACGGGCTACGACGATACCGCCCTGCTGCTGCGCGACCGTCGCTTCGGCAAAGGCTATGAGGACCCCGAGGCACTGGTTCGCCGCTTCGGCCCGACCGCCATGCAAGAGCCCGCCGTGGTCGAACTCACGCATATGATGCTGATGCGCGACCCGCCCGACCACACCCGTCTGCGCGGCCTCGTCACCAAGGCGTTCACCGCCCGCCGGATTGAGGCGCTGCGGCAAAGCATCCAGGACCTCACCGACCGCCTGCTCGACAAGGTCATTCCGCACGGTCGGATGGACGCCATCCGCGACCTGGCGTTCCCGCTGCCAGTGCTGGTCATCTGTGAGCTTCTCGGCATCCCGAAAGCGGATCGGGCGCGTTTCGTCACTGGCTCCAGTTCCGGCGCGGCGTTGCTGAACCCGACACCGCCGACGCGGGCGGAACTGGACACGGCCAACGCCGGCACCACCGAATCCAGCTCGTATTTTGAGGCACTGTTCGAACAGCGGCGGCGCGATCCCCAGGACGACCTGATCACCCAGCTGGTGCAGGCCGAGGAAGCCGGCGACCGGCTTACAACCGCGGAACTTCGAGCGAACGTCAGCCTGCTGTTTGCGGCCGGCCATGAAACGACT
>JAQGHW010000752.1 GCA_028291505.1 Rhodopila sp.
TTCGACATGGATGCAACGAACCTGTCCCGGGGGCATCCGCAGCAAGCCCGCCAGCGATGCACGCAATGGGTAGACGCCCTGGGTGTGGGTCCACACGGTCATTAT
Organism: Rhodopila sp.; assembly: GCA_028291505.1. Classification (GTDB taxonomy): domain Bacteria; phylum Pseudomonadota; class Alphaproteobacteria; order Acetobacterales; family Acetobacteraceae; genus Rhodopila. The sequence continues at coordinate 106 of JAQGHW010000752.1, forward strand.
CCCGTCCACAAGCTGTGCGACAGCGCAGGATGGTCCGATCGCGCCATGCATCATGTAGGGACGGGTGTATCGCGCCTTCAGCCGCTTCACGGGCGCGTCGGCCTGGGCCTTCCATGTCAGCACGGGGATTTCCCGGGCTGGCAGCGCTCGGATCGTTTCCAGAACGATTGCCTCGTCCGGCAGCGTGGCGGTTTCCTGCCACTTCGCGGCGGCGGCCAGGGCACGCATCGCCTTGATCGTCTGCCATTCCTTTTCAGCAACGACGGCGAGGTAGCTGCCTTCGCGCACCACCTTGATGACGCCTGGCATCCGCTCGATCGGGGCCGTATCGAAATCCAGCAGCCTGGCGTTCACGCTGGGTTGGCGTATCGCCCGGGCGTGGAGCATTCCGGGGAGGCGGATGTCCTGCACGTAGGCGGGGCCACCGGTTAGTTTCGTTGGAATATCGACCCGAGGCATCGACGTGCCCATGACATGATAGGCGGCTGGATCTTTCAGCGGACTTGTCGGCGCAGCCTCCACATGCAGGTTCAGCTTCGCCGCCAAGGGGCCGTATCCGATGCTGCGACCGTCCGAGGTCCGGACCGATCCGTCCGCGGTGGTCAGCGTATCCTCCGCCACACCGAATCCTACCGCGGCGGCATTACGCAACAAACCTCGCACCTGGGCGGCCGCGTTCAGTATCGCGGTGCCGCTGTCCTGCATCGAGTGGCTGCCGGCGGTAACCCCCTCATTCGCGGTGCGGGCCGTATCAGCGGTAACCAGTTCGATCTGACCCGGCGGGACATCCAGCTGTTCCGCTGCGACCTGCAGCAGAGCGGTCTTCAATCCCTGTCCGAGTTCCGCCTTGCCGGTGAACACCGTTACGTGGCCATCCGGCGCCACGCGGATCCAGGCGTCCAGCAGCGGCGTTTCCTTCAGGCTGCCAGGCAGCGGCGCCGGCGTAGCGGGGGGCGGGGTGCCAGCCTGGTCGGCCGCGCTGGCGACGGGCGGATGCAACGAAAAGGCAACGACCAGTCCGCCGGTGGTCGCCAGCAAGGCTCGGCGTGAAAGGATCGCGTTCATGACTTCACCACCCGGGCTGAGCCCATCGCGGCGGCGGCGCGGCGGACCGCGGCGAGGATGCGCATGTGCGTTCCGCAGCGGCAGAGGTTGACCGACATGTGATCACGGATTTCGTGTTCCGACGGATGCGGATTGTGCTCCAGCAGTGCCTGCGCGCGCATCACCATACCGGCGATACAGTAGCCGCATTGGGCTGCCTGTTCATCGAGGAAGGCGTGCTGTACGGCGTTCATACCGAGCCCCTCGATGGTGCGAACGTTTCGGCCGGGTAACGCGGCGAGGGGCGTCAGGCAGGAGAACACGGCCTGCCCGTCGACCATGACGGTGCATGCCCCGCATTGCCCGAGCCCGCAGCCGAACTTGGCGCCGTTCAGCCCGAGTTCGTTACGGAGTACATAGAGCAAAGGTGTGTCGGGTTCGGCATCGATATCGTGGTCGTGTCCATTCACGTTCAGCCGGATCATGAGGATGTCTCCCGGGCCTTGGCCACTTCCGCCGGCAGATCGCTCCAGGCGGGCTTGTCGCTGTATTTCTCCCGCAGATAGCCAGCGAGGTCCGCTATCTGCGCGTCGGTCAGGGCAAAGGCGAACGACGGCATGTAGGGCGCGGATTTGCCCTCGCGCCAGGGGATGCCGTGCAGGATGACCTGGATCGCACCCTGCGGGGTGGGCGCGTTCACAAGGGTACTTAGCGCTAATGACGGTGCGCCGTCGCGCGTCATCGGGGCGTCCACGCCGTGGCATCCTCCACACGCCCCCGCGAACATTGCCTGGGTGTGCGGATCGCCTGCGTCCCGTTCGGCTACTGCTCCCGGGCCGGATTTCGGCATTAGCGATGCGATATAGACCGCCATCGCGCGGACATCGGCTTGCGGCACACTTGCGAGTTCTTCGGTCACCGCCGTCATCGGACCGGCCGCGGCGCCATGATGGGCGTCGAAACCGGTGCGCAGGTAGTTGGCCAGGGCGTCCTCGGTCCAGGGTTGTCGCGCGGGGGAAGCTGATTGCAACGGCGGTGCGTACCAGTTTTCTGCTTGCCCGCCGGCGAGTGCCTGGGAGCTTTTTTCGGCACCGAGCGAATTGTGCGGGGTGTGACAGGCGCCGCAGTGACCGATGGCCTCTACCAGATAGGCGCCGTTGTTCCAGTCCGCATCTTGGGCCGGGTCGGGCTGCCACGGGCCAGGTTTCAGATACAGGAGATTCCAGCCCGCGAGCAGGGCTCGGTTGTCGAGTGGGAATGGAAGATCGTTTGGTGGCGCGCGCTGGCTCACCGGGGCGCGGGTCATCAGGAACGCATACATTGCGGCGATGTCTGCGTCGCTGGCGCGGGTGAAGTGGGGGTAGGGCAGTACGGGATACAGGTGGCGGCCGGAGCGGTCGATGCCATCGCGCATGGCACGCTGAAAGGCGGCCAACGACCATTGGCCGATCCCGGTGTCGGCGTCGGGTGTGATGTTGGTGGCGTAGACGGTGCCAAATGGGGTCGGCACGCCGCGCCCGCCGGCGTAGGGTTGGCCGCCCGAGGCGGTGTGGCACACGGCGCAGTCACCGACCGCCGCGAGTTCCGCGCCGCGGGTTATTTGTTCGGCAGGGAACGTAGCGTGCGCCTGGACCGGGGCTATGGAGGGGTGCCACACGGCCGCCCAGCCGCCGGCAATCAGCAGAAGCGCAACGACCGCTGCGACAGGTCCCTTGGACAAAGGCGCTCCCTTCTTATTTGGTCAAGACATGGTAGCGGGCGAGGCGGCGATGACTTATCATGCTTCCCCGTCCGGCAGTGCATCCAGAATGAGTTGGCCGAACATCGTCATCTCCGGGCTGGTTTCGGCGTAGCGGTCGATGGTTCCCAGGACGCGTTGGGTCGTGTCCTGATCCGGTGGGGCGCTGTCCGGGATGCCGGGCAGGCGGGCAACGATGTCCGGCGCGGCGTGGCGAGCGGCGGCGCGGAATGCGGCTCGGGCGTCGGCCGTCTCGGCCGCGGCGAAGCGGGGTGCGAGCTCGGCG
>JAQGHW010000789.1 GCA_028291505.1 Rhodopila sp.
GCCGCCGACTGGCCAAGGACTGGGAGTGCCTGAACCGCAACGCGCTTGCTTTCCTACGCTGGGCCTCGATCCGGACGATGATGAGAAAGCTCTGTCAGAAAAGCACATGATCTCGGATGGACTCTAAGGCCCGGCGTTCAGGCGAACATGGCCGGGACACACGCCCGGCCATGCCGCCATGACAACGATCAGGCCCGTCGTTCGCTGTCCAGCACGGCCATCTGCTCCGCCGCGTAACGTTCCCCGGCGGCGGCGCCCTTCGGCACAGCTTGCTCGATCGCAGCCAGGTCCGCCGGCGTCAGCGTCACTTCCAGCCCGCCCAGGGCGTCTTCGAGTTGCACCCGGCGCCGCGCACCGACCAGCGGCACGATGTCGTCCCCCTGCGCCGCCACCCACGCGATGGCGATCTGGGCGACGCTTGTGCCCTTCACGTTGGCGATGACCCGCAGCGCCTCCACCAACGCCAGGTTCTTGTCGGCGTTCTCACCCTGGAACCGCGGGCTGTGAGCGCGAAAGTCGCCGGGCGCGGCCGCTTTGCGCCAGGTGCCGCTGATCAACCCCCGGGACAGCACTCCATACGCGGTGATGCCGATGCCAAGCTCCCGGCACGTCGGCAGGATCGCGTCCTCGATGCCGCGGGAGATCAGCGAATATTCGATTTGCAGATCGCAGATCGGATGCACCGCGGCGGCCCTGCGGATGGTCTCGGGACCAACCTCGGACAAGCCGATATGGCGGACGTACCCTGCTTTCACCATGTCGCCGATGGCGCCGATGGTCTCCTCGATCGGCACGTTGGAGTCCAACCGGGCCAGCCGATAAATGTCGATATAGTCGCGACCAAGCCGCTGCAGCGTGTAGGCCAGGAAGGTCTTCACCGCCGCCGGCCGGCCATCGTAACCCATCCACCCGCCGGCTGGATCGCGCATGGCACCGAACTTGACACTTATCTGGGCATCATCACGGGCAACCCCGCGCAGGGCTTCCCCGATCAGCATCTCGTTATGCCCCATGCCATAGAAATCGCCAGTATCCAGCAGCGTGACCCCAGCCTCCAGCGCGGCGTGGATCGTGGCGATGCTCTCTGAACGTTCGGCCGGGCCATACATGCCCGACATGCCCATACAGCCAAGGCCAAGGCCGGAGACAAGGGGACCGGCGGTACCGAGTTGACGACGTTTCATGGACTTTCCTTCCGTGTGAAGCGAACCGGGCTGATATACGGCTGACCACTCCGTGCGATAATCCAGTACACACCCCACAGCCCGTATGGGATTTCGCACAATGGATGATCTCGGTGATTTGGACGCGTTCACAGTTGTGGCCCGCGCCCGTGGTTTTCGAGGGGCCGCCGCCATTCGTGGGGTATCGGCCTCCGGTCTGAGTGAGGCCGTGCGACGCCTGGAACATCGCCTGGGCGTGCGCCTGCTCAATCGCACCACCCGCAGCGTAACCCCGACCGAGGCCGGATCTCGGCTGCTGGAGCGCCTGACACCGGCCCTGCGGGAGGTCGCTGCCGCGCTGGACGCGGTAAACGCGACTGGCAATAGCCCGACCGGAACACTGCGGTTGAACGTGCCCACAATCGTTGCGAGATGGGTCCTGCCGCCGATCGCCGGGCGATTCCTCGCCGCCCACAAGGGAATCACCTTGGAGGTATCCGCGAACGACAGTTTTATCGATGTGCTGGCGGCAGGCTTCGACGCCGGGGTGCGCTATGACGAACGGTTGGAGCGGGGCATGATCGCCGTGCCGATCGGGCCTCGGCGCCAGCGCTTCGTCTGCGCCGCGGCGCCGGCGTATCTACAGGCAAATGGCCATCCGGTGCTTCCCGGTGATCTGCTGTCGCACGCCTGTATCCGCCACCGTTTCGCCAGCGGCGTGACGCTGCCGTGGGAGTTCGAGCGCGACGGCAAGGTCATCCGGATCGCTCCCTCCGGCCCCCTGCTGGCGACCACGATCGAGCTGGAGCTCGGTGCGGCACTAAACGGGTTAGGACTGATCTACATGTTTGAGGAGGATGTGGCGGCAGCGCTGGATTCCGGAGCGTTGGAACCCGTTTTGCCGGAATGGTGGCAGGAATTTTCGGGGCCGTTTCTCTACTATCCAAGCCGGAACCTGATGCCTGCGCCGCTGCGGGCTTTTGTGAATTTCTTGAAAATGCGGACCGGGACAGAGCAGCCCCCGCACCAGTCCCCACATGGAACCCGAACCTGACCGTCGGGCTCGTCAGCAGCACCGATCGCTGACTGATGCGCCGACAAATTCAAGGATCACCCACCCCCAATGAAGATTGCATTGATCGTGGCGGCCCTGTTGGCCGTGGGCATCTATTGCACTTGCATCGCGATGTTGGCGTGGCAGCAGCGCCGGTTCCTCTACTTTCCGGATGCACATCGACCCAATCTATCATCGGCCGGCGTCGCCGACGCACGCGCGGTGACCGTACACACGCAAGATGGACTGGACCTGCTCGCCTGGTCGGCACCACCGGCCGACGATGCGCAGCCGGTGGTGCTCTATCTGCACGGCAATGGCGGCAATATTGGCGATCGCGCATCCCGGTTCGCCCACCTGAGCAGCTTCGGCTGGGGTGTTCTGCTACTGGAATACCGCGGCTTTGGTGGCAATCCAGGCACCCCGACCGAAGCCGGCCTGCACGAAGATGCCAAGGCCGCCTACGCCTCACTTCGCATGTTCGGAATACCGCCGCGACGGATCCTGTTGTGGGGCGAGTCGCTCGGTACCGGCATCGCCGTCCGTTTGGCAACCGAGGTCGAAGTCGGCGCGGTCTTGCTCGAATCCCCCTACACCAGCATCACCGCTGTCGGGCAGAAGCAGTTTCCATTCGTGCCGGTGTCCTGGCTGCTCCGCGATCGTTTCGATCTAATCGGCCGCATCGCCGCCGTTCACGCCCCGGTTCTGGTCATGACCGGCGGGCTGGACAACGTGATCCCGCCGGCGATGGGACAAGCCGTGTTCGCGGCAGCCAACGACCCGAAGGTGTCTTGGCTGGCACCTGATGCGGGCCACAACGATCTCGCCGAGGCCGGTGCGATCGATGTAGCGA
>JAQGHW010000794.1 GCA_028291505.1 Rhodopila sp.
AGGTCGTAGTGCTGTTTACCGGCGTGGTCGCGCGGTACGTGTTCCATGCTCCGCTGGTCTGGACGGACGAGCTGGCATCGATCCTGTTCCTGTGGCTGGCGATGCTGGGCAGCGTGATCGCGCTGCAGCGGTCCGAACACATGCGGCTGACTGCGGTGGTCGGCGGCATGTCGTCGGCCGGACGGGCACGCACCGAGGCGCTGGCGTCCGCCGCGGTGGCGGTTTTTTTGCTGATGGTGGTGCCCTCGGCCTGGGATTATGCCGCCGATCAGTGGTTCATCGAGACGCCGGCGCTGGGTATGCATGACACCTACCGAGCGATGGCGATTCTGGTGGGCGGGGTGCTGATGGGGATCACCGCGCTGACCCGGCTGCTGCGGCTGTCGTGGCAAGACGCACTGTTCGGGGTTGTCGTGGTGGTGGCGATGGCGGCGGTGCTGCACTTCGCCGGCCCCTGGCTGAAAGGTTTCGGCAACTGGAACCTGGTGCTGTTCTTCGTGCTGCTGCTGGGCGCCAGCGTCCTGCTGTCGGTGCCGATCGGGTTTGCGTTCGGGCTGGCGACATTGGCGTACCTGGCGACGTTGACCCGCACACCGCTGACGGTCGTGGTTTCTCGCATGGACGAGGGCATGAGTTCGCTGATCCTGCTGGCGGTGCCGCTGTTCGTGTTCCTCGGGCTGCTGATCGAGATGACCGGGATGGCGCGGGCGATGGTCGGGTTTCTGTCGTCTCTGCTGGGGCATGTGCGCGGCGGGCTGTCGTATGTGCTGCTGGGGGCGATGTATCTGGTGTCCGGCATTTCCGGGTCGAAGGCGGCGGACATGGCGGCGGTGGCGCCCGTGCTGTTCCCGGACATGAAGCGGCGCGGTTTCAATGAGGGAGAGCTGGTCTCGTTGCTGGCGGCGTCTGGCGCGATGAGCGAGACGATCCCGCCGTCGCTGGTGCTGATCACCATCGGGTCGGTTACCGGGGTTTCCATCGCGGCGCTGTTCACGGGCGGATTGATGCCGGCGTTGGTGCTGGCGGCGGCGTTGGCGTTCATCGCGCGGTGGCGTGGGCGGCATGAGAACATGGCCGGGGTGGTGCGGCCGCCGTGGGGCGTGATCGGCCGCGCGTTCGTGGTGTCGTTGCCTGCGCTGGTACTGCCGTTCGTGATCCGCACCGCGGTGATCGAGGGGATCGCGACGGCGACCGAGGTGTCCACCATCGGCATCGTCTACGCGGTGGCTGTGGGCATCCTGGTGTATCGGCAATTTCCGCTGCGGCGGCTGTATCCGATGCTGGTGGAGACCGCGGCCCTGTCGGGGGCGATCCTGCTGATCATCGGGACCGCGACGGGGATGGCGTGGGCGCTGACTCAGTCTGGGTTTTCGCGCCAGTTAGCGGCGGCGATGACGTCCATGCCCGGCGGGGCGGTGGGGTTCATGGCGATCTCGATCCTGGCGTTCATCGTGCTGGGAAGTGTGCTGGAGGGGATTCCGGCGATCGTGCTGTTCGGACCGTTGCTGTTTCCGTCGGCCAAGCTGGTGGGTATCCACGAGGTGCACTACGCGATGGTGGTCATCCTCGCGATGGGGATCGGACTGTTCGCGCCGCCGTTTGGGGTGGGGTACTATGCGGCCTGCGCGATCGGACGGGTGTCGCCCGACGCGGCGATGCGGCGGATCTGGCCTTATCTGCTGGCGGTGCTGGCGGGGTTGATCGTGGTGGCGGCGGTGCCTTGGATCAGCATCGGGTTTTTGTAGGGGGCGTCAGGTAGCGTCGGGCAGACCGAGCGAGACGCGCAGGATTTCGTTGATCTTGGTTTGCCAGCCCGGGCCGTTCGCGCGGAGGCGTTCCAGCACGTCGGCGTCGAGGCGGATGTTGATCTGCTCCTTCGGTGACGCCAGCTTCGGTCGCCCCCTTCCCCGTTGGACGAAACGATTGCCGTCGAAGAACTCGGCTTGATCCAGCATCTGCTTGGTCAGCGGAGGGGCATCGTCGGGGTCTATCCACTCAGCCGAAGGTGGCGCTTTCTTCGTTCGCATGTGCATGCCCTGGTCAAATCATTACTAAGCCCGTTTCGGCTGCGCTTCCGCCGAAGCGGTTTGCGGGACGTACCGGGCGACGGTGATTTCCCCTTCCCGCTTGTGCGCCTCGGCGATGTCATGGCTGTTTTGCATTCGCATGAGCGTGTCCATGCTGACGCCGAACGCTTTTTCGATGCGGATCGCCATTTCAGACGAGAGAGCCGAACGCGCGTTCAGGAAGGCGGAAAGAGCTGCCCGGGTAATGCCCAGGATACCGGCAGCCCGGGTGACCGACAGGCCCAACGGCTCGATGATTTCCGTCTTCACGAATCCGCCGGGATGCACCGGGCTTTTCATCCGAATGCCTTGCGTCTGTGTCATTGCTCCACCCTCCTCAGTGGTAATCCTCATAATCGAGGTCGATGATCTGGATCTCGGCCTTGTCGATCCTGAACGTGATGCGCCAGTTGCGGGTCACAAACAGGCTCCATGTCCCTTTGCGATCGCCGGTCATCTGATGCGCTTTCCAGCTCGGCACGGTGCGCAGTTCGCCTTCCTCTTCCATATCTTGCAGGAAGGAGACGATCTTGCCGACCTTTGACACGACGGCAGCGGGCAGCCCTGCATCGTCGTCGTTCAGGATAAACCGCCGCAGACCCTTACGAATCACGTTCCTGATCTTCACGGGTCCGTCTAGCAGTCCCGGGTGTATACTGTCAAGCTACGCTATACATCACAGGCGGGGCCGGCTTGGCGCGCGCAGTCACGCTTATCTCGCGCCTGAGGGACGGCGATTGTGCATAGCAGCATGGGTTGCGTTTGGAGAATAAGAAGCTAGCTTACGATCAGCATTCAGTACGATCGGACTTGCTTCCATGTCGCAAGCTGCCACGACCTTCCGAGACGATGTCGCCACCCGTCCGGCGGTGCGCGCACGTTCGCGCATGAAGCTGCTGCGCTGGGCACTGATGGCGGGTGGTGTGGTGGCAGTCATCATCGGCGGCGGCTTCTACTGGCTGTCCAGTGGCCGCTGGGAGGATACCGACGACGCGTATGTCCAGGCGGACAGCATGACGATGTCGACCGACGTGTCGGGCATCGTCGCCTCGATCCCGGTGCGTGAGGGGCAGGCGGTGACCGCGGGCGAAATCCTGTTCACCCTGGACCCGCAGAAGTTTCAGATCGCGTTGGACAATGCGCGCGCCAACCTGGCGCAGGTTCGGTTGAACGTGGAGGCGGCGAAGGCAGACTACCAGGCGGCGTTGCGTGACACCGGCGCCAAGCAGCAGCAGGTGAACTCCGACCAATCGACGTACGGCCGTTACGCTTCGCTGGTGAAAGAGCACGCCGTTACGCAGCAGGAGACGGACGACGCGCGCTACAAGCTGGCGGCGGACCAGCAGGCGGTGAGCGCTTCGGAAAGCCAGGCTCGGGCGCTGCTGGCGAAATTAAATGGCAACCCGACGATCGCCGTCGAGGACATGCCGTCGTTCAAGCAGGCACAGGCCCAGGTGGCCGAGGCGGAGCGGGAGATGGCACATTCGGTCGTGCGGGCGCCGTACGACGGTATCGTTACTCAGGTGAACAAGCTGCAGCTGGGTATGTACCTGGGCGCCAGCACGGCGGCATTCGGGCTGGTGTCGACCGATCATGTCTGGGTCGAAGCGGAACCGAAAGAAACCCAGTTGACATATGCGAAGAATGGCGATCCGGTGGATGTCAGCTTCGATATCTACCCCGGACGTACGTGGCATGGTTCGGTGGAGAGCGTGGCGCCGGCGACCGACCAGAATTTCTCGCTGTTGCCGGCACAGAATTCGTCGGGCAACTGGGTGAAGGTGGTGCAGCGGATTCCGGTTCGGGTCCGGGTCGACATGAAGCCGGGCGATCCGCCGCTGCGTGCGGGCATGAGCGCGGATATCGATATCGACACCGGGCACGTCCGGACGCTGTCGGACCTGTTTTAGGATTCTCGAGATGGCTGGGCAGAAAGAGGCGGTCGTGCCTTATCGCGCGCTGATTACGATATGCGCGATGATGGCGACCCTGATGCAGTCGCTGGACTCGACGATCGCAAACGTTGCGTTGCCGTATATGCAGGGCAGCCTGTCGGCGAGTTCGGACCAGATCACCTGGGTGCTGACATCGTACATCACGGCGGCGGCGATCATGACGGCGCCGGTGGGCTGGATCTCGGCGCGGTTCGGATTGAAGCGTTTGTTTCTGATCTCGATGGTCGGATTCACCGTTGCGTCCATGCTGTGCGGCATCGCGGAGACGTTGCCGGAGATGGTCATGTTCCGCCTGCTGCAGGGTCTGTTCGGGGCGGCGCTGGTGCCGCTGTCGCAGTCCACCATGCTGAACATCTACCCGCCGGAAAGGCGCGGTTCGGCGATGGCGATCTGGGGCATGGGGGTGATGGTCGGACCGATCCTGGGCCCGACCCTGGGCGGTTACCTGACGGAACTCTACAACTGGCGCTGGGTGTTTTTCGTCAATCTGCCATTCGGCATCCTGGCGACGGCGGGCATGGCGGTGTTCCTGCCGAACACGGAATCCCGAGCGGGGATGAGGTTCGACTGGCTGGGGTTCGGGGTGTTCGCGATGGGGATCGCCGGGCTTCAGTTGATGCTGGATCGGGGCGAGACGCAGGACTGGTTCGGCTCGACCGAGATCATCATCGAGGCGGTGATGGCGGCGCTGGGGTTCTACCTGTTCATCGTTCACATGCTGACGGCGGAAAAGCCTTTCATTACGCCTTCGGTGTTCAAGGACCGCAACCTGTCAGCCAGCCTTTTGGTGATGTTCGCGGTGGGCATGGTGCTGCTGGCGGTGTCGGCATTGCTGGCGCCGTGGCTGCAGGGTCTTGGCGGCTACCCCGTCGAGACCGCGGGGATCGTGATGGCGCCCCGGGGGGTCGGCACGATGGCAGCGATGATGATCGCCGGACGGCTTTCGAACAAGGTCGATGCTCGGTTGCTGATGGCGTTCGGCATCGTGCTGCTGTCGTGGAGCCTGTATCTCATGACGGCCTGGACGCCTGAGGTTTCGGAATGGACGATGGTGTTCAATACGATGCTGCAAGGTGCCGGACTGGGGTTCGTGTTCATTCCGTTGCAGGTGATCGCTTTCGCGACATTGGATTCGGCGTTGCGGACCGAGGGGACGGCGCTGCTCAGCCTGGTGCGCAACGTGGGCAGCGCGATCGGGATTTCGGTCACCGGTGCGCTGGTGACACGGAACGAGCAGGTCGAGCACTCGGTCCTGTCGGGTTTCGTTACCCCGTTGAACCGCGCGTTTCAGGGTGCGGCTTCGGCGTTGTCGCCGGTGACGGCGCATGGGGCGCAGATGCTGGATGCAATTGTCAGCCGGCAGGCGGAGATCATCGCCTACAACAACGACTGGAAGCTGATGATGCTGATGGCGTTGCCGATGCTGCCGTTGCTGCTGCTGATGCGGGGGCCGAAGAAGGGTGCCGGCGGGGGCGGTGCGGAGCATGCGGCGGTGATGGATTGACGGGGTTCGGCGGGTGGGTGGCGGTGGGAAGCAATCGCGGCTTGATTTCGCTCCCCTGATGACTTAGACTTCGGTTAGCTAACCGTGGGACTTGAAGAAGAAAACCGTGAACGTCCACGAGGCGAAGACGACCCTTTCGCAGCTTTTGGCGGATGTCCAGCAAGGTGAGGAAGTGGTGATCGCCCGTAACGGTGTGCCGGTCGCTCGGCTTACCGCTATCCGGCCAGCGATCAGCCGCGAGCCCGGGCTATGGCGCGCCTACCCGGGCTGGGAAGACTTTGTGTATGACCAAGCGGTTTTGGCCCCCATGACCGACAAGGAGATCGAAGCCGAAGGCTGGATCTGATGTTCATCGCCGACGCGTGTGCGCTACTGGCGTTTTTCGGAGCCGGGGATTCGGCGATGGGTTCGGCGGGTATGAACGCGATGCGGGGCGATGTCGGGGTGTCGCCGATCACGGTTTGGGAACTTACGCGCAAAGCAGCTTCGGGCAAACTGCCGCCATTGCCGACCTCAAGGGGAAGCTTTGCGCTCCATCTTGTAGCGTTGGGCTTCCGCGACCTGCCGTTGCTGTGGGGCGATGCCGAGGCGGCCAATGCACTGCCGCCGCATCACCGGGACCCGATGGATCGCATGCTGATCGCCACGGCGTTGCGGGGCGATTTGACGGTCATTACCAGCGACTCGGTTTTTGCTGCCTACGGCGTGAGGGTCGTTTGGTGAGTGGGTCTAGGTCTGCACCTATTTGTAGCAAGTCGTGGGTGGCCGGGACGAGCCCGGCCATGACACGGCGTTTAGGTTGAATAATCCGAGAACGATACGCCGGAGAACCGGGCACGGTAGTCAGTGCGGACGTTTACCAGGGCGACCATGCCTTCATCGACCTTCTTCAGGGCGCGTTCCAGGGCGCGGCGGATGTCTTCCACATTGGTGATGTATTCGCCTAAGCCGCCGAGGGCCTCTCAGATATTTTCGTAGCGGGAGAAACCGAGATCACGGACTGGCTTTTCCCGCTTGGG
>JAQGHW010000817.1 GCA_028291505.1 Rhodopila sp.
CAGAACGGCGATCACCACGAAGGTGTAGGCGGCAACGCCAATCGCCAGCTTGCGACCCTTCAGCGGCGCGGCGATCTTCCACGCGCTCGCCAGCAGGTAGGCCGCCGCTGCCGCCGAAAGCGCCACGAACGCCCGCCGGACGGGAGCCAGATAACCATACTGATCGTACAACGCGCCCAGCCCGATCACGATCGCCACCGGCGCCGTCATCAGCCCGAGGAAGCATGCCAACGCGCCTGGAATGCCCCTGAACCGCGATCCCAACGCTATGGTCACGTTCATGATGTTGCCGCCGGGCAGGAACTGGCACAGCCCCAGCATTTCGGTGAACTCGGCCGGGGTCAGCCATTTGCGCTGTTCGACGATCATCCGCCGAGCCCAGGGCAGCACGCCGCCGAAGCCACAGACGCCGACGACAAAAAAGCCGGCGAAGAGGTCGAGCACCGTGGGGTCGGGTCGCGTTTCGGACATGCAGCGATTGATAACGATACCGCTCGGTTTCGACAATTCCGTCCGCGCCGGCATTGGCCGTTCGGATGCCGCTGTCGTAAGGGTGCCCCGAAACAGCAGGAGCGAACACGCGTGATTGCGAAAACCGGTCTCTTTCTACTGCTCGCCGGCCTCTCGATGCCCCGGCCTGCCGCCGCGGGTTGCGTGGTCGACAGCAAAGCCACCATTCCGTTGGAGGTCACCGGCGGAGCAATTACCCTGCCCCTGGAGGTCAACGGCATCGCCGCGACCTTCATCCTGGACACCGGCGCCCAGCGCTCGCTGGTGACCGAAGAAGCGGTCCATCACCTCGGCCTGGCCCGCGACGAATGGGTCGGTACCACCATGCGGGGGGTCGGTGGCATCGAGAGCCGCCCCAACGCCGACCCGCGCAGTTTGACGTTGGGCGGTGTCCCGCTGGTTCGCCGGACCGTGACCCACGATACCAGTCTGACAGTCGGCATCCTTCCGCGCACCCATTTCGCCGGCCTGGTGATCGATGGCGTACTTGGCCGAGACTTCCTGTCGCTGTTCGACCTGGACATCGACGTGCCCGGCAACCGCCTGACGCTGTATCAGGTGCATGACTGTGCCGGCCGCTTCCTGCCCTGGCAGGGTGGATATGCGTCCGTGCCGGTGACGCTTCCGGATGAGGACGCACTGGTCGTGCCGGTGACGCTGGATGGCACGCCGTTGCGCGCCATGCTGGATACCGGGGCGAGCGCCAGCCTGGTCGCCGCACCCGGCCAGTTCCGCCTCGGGCTTCAGCCGGCCAGCCTCGCGGGTGACCCCAGCGATCAGGTCAGCGGCCTGGGCCCCCACATGGTCACCATGCACCGGCACACATTCCACTCCCTCCGGGTCGGCGGCCAGACGATCGACACCCCGGTGATCTGGGTCGCGCCGGTTCAGCTGAGGCCGATCGTCGATATGCTCCTGGGTGCGGACTGGCTGGCACACCGGCGGATCTGGGTGTCGTTCGCGACGCGGCAGTTGTTCGTGGCCACACGGTAATGGCGCGACAACGCTAATTGTCATCGACCTGTAATACCAAATTCTAAGCAGTCATCGCATCCTGAGATCCAGATCAGGGGAATAACGATGTCAGAAGCGACGATGGATGCTGGCGCCCGCCCGCATGCTGAGCATCACCACGACCAGCACGGCGGCAGACCGGACATGGACGGCGGGGGACATATCGCCGGCATCCTGGTCTTCGTGGCGCTGCTGGTTTTCGGCTTGTTCTGGACGGTCCGCGGCCTGACCAACGACATCGATGCCACCAACACGCCGTCCCTCGCCATCGGCGCCTTCGTGCTTCTGGGCATCGCCCTGCTGATCGCCCTGGGCTTCGAGTTCGTCAATGGCTTCCACGACACCGCCAACGCCGTCGCCACGGTCATCTACACCCATAGCCTGCAACCGCAGGTCGCTGTCATCTACTCCGGGACCATGAACTTCCTGGGGGTTTTGTCCTCCTCGGGCGCGGTCGCATTCGCCATCGTCAGCCTGCTGCCGGTGGAACTGATCCTTCAGGTCGGCGCGGGTGCCGGCTTCGCGATGATCTTCGCGCTGCTGATCGCCGCCATCGTCTGGAATGTCGGCACCTGGTTCCTCGGGTTGCCAGCCAGTTCGTCACACACGCTGATCGGGTCGATCATCGGCGTTGGTGTCGCCAATCAGTTGATGGCCGACGGCGCCACCGCCACGTCCGGAGTGGATTGGTCGCAGGCGATGGGCGTGTTCCGCGCCCTGCTGTTCAGCCCGCTGGTGGGCTTCATCGGCTCCGCGCTGATGCTGCTGGCGATGAAGGCCCTGATCAGGGACAAGCGACTGTATACCGCGCCGGCCACCAAAAGTGCTCCGCCGCTGTGGATCCGCGGCCTGCTTTGCCTGACCTGTGGCGCGGTGTCGTTCGCCCATGGGTCGAATGACGGGCAGAAGGGCATGGGCCTGATCATGCTGATCCTGATCGGCACCGTGCCAACGGCCTATGCGCTCAATCGCGCGGTGCCGGACAGCCATCTGCCGGCGTTCCTGGCGGCGACCCAGCAGGTGCAGGCCGTGTTCGACAACCGATCCGGCAACCTGACCTTCCCGCCGGCAGCTGCCCAAACACAGGTGACGGACGCGCTGAAGCTGCGCAGGATCGATGACAAGTCGACCTACGCCGCGCTGGCGGTGATGGCCGGCGACATCGGCGGGCAAGTGAAATCCTACGGGTCCCTCAACAAGGTTCCCGCGGCCGTGGTGCAGAATATCCGCAATGAGATGTTCATGGTCTCCGAGGCGATCCGCTACCTGCAGAACCAGCACGTCGCCTTCGCCCCGGCGGAAGCGGGCGCGCTGAAGACCTACAAGGGTGCCCTGGATGACAGCACCAAGTTCATCCCGACCTGGGTCAAGGTATCTGTCGCCGTCGCGTTGGGCTTGGGGACGATGGTGGGCTGGAAGCGCATCGTCATCACCGTGGGCGAGAAGATCGGCAAGACCCATATGAACTATGGCCAAGGGGCTTCGGCTGAACTGATCGCGGCAGCGACGATTGGTTTGGCCGACATCTACGGCCTGCCGGTTTCCACGACGCATGTGCTGTCGAGCGGCGTTGCCGGAACGATGGCAGCCAGCGGCGCCGGCCTGCAATGGAGCACGGTGCGCAGTATGATCATGGCCTGGGTGCTGACCTTGCCCGCCGCGATCCTGATGGCCGGCAGCCTGTACTACGTGCTGCGTCAGGTGATGTAGAGCGCCTTCGCCAACGAACCACCCCGTGTCATCACCGGGCTTGGCCCGGTGACCCACGACTTCAGCGTCAGTTCGTAGGGCACCAGCCAAGGCCGGTGACACGGACCCAAGACGTCAGCCTACACCTTCGCCCGAACCTCCACCCACGCGTCGTCCATCGCCCGCGTGATCCGAACCACCGCCTCGTCGATTTCCCCCTCGGACGGATGCTACCCCGGTCGTGGTGGTCCGCCGTGGGTGGTGAGCGGACTGGCAGCTTTGCGGGAGGGGTTGGCAAGAAACGGACTGCTGGATCGCCAC
>JAQGHW010000823.1 GCA_028291505.1 Rhodopila sp.
CCCGATCGCAGAGAAGCGTGAGTCGCGACGCGACCACGATTCGCCGCGTGAATCGGCGACTTCAAACCAAAACCGACGTATCGCGCTTCTATGATGCGCGATACTAGACCGGCTCCAGCCTCCCCGACAGCACCACAATCGTTTCGCGCTGGGTGCACAGCGCGCGTTCGGCATCAACGGGGCGATCGGCACGATCGTCAATTCCGGCACCATCACGGCGGGAGCAATCGTCGCTGTCGCGCTGGACTGGACGGCGGCTTCGGATGGACCGATGGGAATGCGCTGCTGCCCGGGTCCATGTTGCGCGACGTCGACGGCGCATGCGAACTGGAGTCGCACATCGCCAGTACGGCTGAGTATCCGATATTCGGCGAGCCGGTACGGGACGCTGCATAGGCAGCTTCGGTCCGGGCTCGCGGAACATTGTTACTCCGCTGGCATCGCGGCGGCGGGCGCCTCATCACTCACCAGATCCACCGTCACGTCGCCGGCCAGCACACCTTTCGCGCCAGCAGGTTCGGCCGTCTCTTGACATCGGCGTCACCGTCCATCCGGCGGTACTAGATCCGCGCGCTTCGACGTGGCTCGATGTCGAGATCATCATGCGGCGGTCCGATGTCTGACTCCCGCGGTAGCGGTAAGGGACGGGCCGCTGGTGTTAAACGCTGCTGATCTGTTTTCTGGACGCCAGCAGCGCGTTGATGCGGTCGACGAGTTGGGTTCCCGTTACGGGTTTGCGCAACAAGGAGAAAGCGCCGCTGATCGCCCCGCCGACGGCCAGCGCGGCGCCGTCGCCGGCGTACCCGGTCAGCAGGACGGCGGGCAGACCGGGCTGGCGCTGCTGCGCCGCACGGATCAGCGTCAGCCCGTCCATCGCCGGCATCGTCAGGTCGGACACGATGATATCCACGCGCTCCCCCAACGTCAGGCGGCGCAAGGCGGCGGCCCCACTGTCGGCCGGCAGCACGATATACCCGGCATCCTCCAGCGACAGGGTCAGCACGTCGCGAACGATCGCATCGTCATCGACCAGCAGCACGCTCGGCTTTTCGGAGCTTGCGCCGATGGCGACGTCGATG
The DNA here is from genome assembly GCA_028291505.1 of Rhodopila sp. Taxonomy (GTDB): domain Bacteria; phylum Pseudomonadota; class Alphaproteobacteria; order Acetobacterales; family Acetobacteraceae; genus Rhodopila. The sequence continues at coordinate 1,080 of JAQGHW010000823.1, forward strand.
CCGGCCTGCACCCCTGTCGCACCCGTCGCGCCGGGGAGCCAGAGGATGACGCGGGTGCCCTGCCCCGGTGTGCTTTCGATGGACAGGCTGCCGCCGCTTTGTTCGACGAATCCCTTCGCCATCGCCAGCCCAAGCCCAGTCCCCTTACCTGGCTCCTTGGTGGTGAAGAACGGTTCAGTCACCCGGGCGAGCACGGCGCGATCCATACCACCGCCGGTGTCGCTGACGACGATCCGCAGATAGCGGCCGGGCACGAGGCCGGTCGGGTGCGGCGGGCCGGCCGCGATCGTCTCAGTATCGGCGGTCAGGGTCAGCGTGCCGCCGGACGGCATCGCGTCGCGGGCGTTGGTCGCCAGATTGACCAATACGGTTTCCAGCTGGCCGCGATCGGCAAACAGCGGGGGCAGGCCGGGAGGTGCCTCCACCTTGCAGACGACAGATCCGCCCAGGGTGTGGGTCAGCACCTCGGCCATGTCGATCAGCAGCGCGGCGGCATCGACGTTTTCCGCGCGCAGGTCGCCGCGGCGGGAAAATGCCAGCAGGCGGCTGGTGATGGCCGCACCGCGCCTGGCGGCATCCAACACCATGCGGGCGTTGCGCAGAACGCGTTCGGGCTCCCCCGGGCGCCGCTCGATCAGGGCCGCCCCGCCCGAGACCGCCTGCAGCACGTTGTTGAAGTCGTGCGCAATGCCGCCCGCGATCTGCCCGAGGGCATGCATCCTCTCGGCGTGGGCGGCGCGCTGCTGCGCCGCTTCGCGCGCCGCCATCTCCTCCCGCACGCGCTGTTCCAGTTCCGCATTGATCCGCTGCTGGATGCTCAGCAGGCGCTTTTCGGCGTTGATGTCGAGGTAGATGGCCAGGGCTTCCTGAACCTTCCCATCCTCCCACCGCAACGGGACGCCGCCGATCCGGAACCAGGTTTCGCTGCCGTCACTGTCGCGGAACAGGAACTCGACGCCGGGCAGCGTGGTCTCACCCAGGCGGAGGGCGCGCCGGATCGGGAAGTCCTCCGACGTCACGCGGTTGCCATCGGTGTCGTGGGCGATCCATTCGCCACGCGGCGTGGCGGACATGGACGGGATGACCGGCCCATTGATTCGTTTCATGGCCGCGTTGCCGAGCACGACGCGGCCGCCGGAGTCGACAATTCCGACGCCGATGGGCATGGCCTCGATGACTTCCGACAGCCGGCTTCGTTCGGTTTCCAGCATCCAGATCAGCCGGTCGCGGGCCATTTCTGCTTCGTATCGTGCCGTCACGTCCATGTTGATGCCGACCATGCGCACCGCCCGGCCGTCGGCGTCACGGATGGTCTGGCCGCGGCCCAGCAGCCGGCGGAGCGACCCGTTCGGCAGGATCACGCTGTATTCGGTGGCGAACAAATGATCCGGCGACTTGAGCGCGGTCACCAGTTCCTGCTGGGCACGGTGCAAATCCGCGGGATGCACGACCTGCCGCCAGACCTCCGGGCTGGTCCCGCCGGCCAACCGCTGCAGCCCGTGCAGATGCCACTGATGCTCGCTCCAGGTCAGTGTGTCGTTGACGACGTCCCAGTCCCAGATGCCCAGATTGGCACCTTCCCGCGCCAGTTCCAGGCGTTCTTCGTTCACCCGCACGCCCGCTTCGGCTCGGCGCAGATCGGTGACGTCGATCTGGTTGATCAGCATGAGGGTGCGGCCGGACACCTGCACCGGGGCGGCCGCGATCAGCAGATCACGCGGTCCAAGGCGGCCCTTGATGCGTGTTTCGTAGCTGGCGCTGTGACCGTCGACGACGGAGCGACAGATTTCGCGGATCCGCTCGTGACTGGTTGCCAGCGCGAAGCTGGTGATCGCGGAGCCGCGGAATTCCTCGACGGTGTAACCGATGTAACCGGCGGCGACGGCGTTGCAGTCAATAACCTGGGTTGTGTCAGGGTCGAGCAATATAGTTCCGCTCGGCGATCGTTCGAACAGCGCACGGAATCGCTGCTCGCTCTCCGCTAGTTCCCGGACGACATGGCGCCGTTCGGCCGCCGCGGTGATCAGGGCTCGCGCCACCATGTCGGTTTCCGGCAGGCCGGTCGTGGCGGAAGCCGCCGGGTCGATCTGGCTGTCGTGTGCCGCAAGGCCGCGGAGTTGTGCGATGGGGCGCATGATTCCCCTGGACGCGAAAAGCGCCAGGATGAGGCCGGCCGCGAGCAGTGCGGCGCCAATCGCGGCAACCCGCTCGATCGCTGATCGCAACGGTCCGAAGGCGATCTCCTCCGGCACGCCGACGATCACGGCCCAGCCGAAGGGCGCGACATGGGTGTAGGCGGCGACGGCCGGGATGCCTTCCAGGATGGCCGCCGTCGTCAGGCCTTCGGTGCTGGTTCGGACGGACTCCCACAGCGAGGGGACGATATGCGAGCCGACGAAGCGGTCCGGGTCGGGGACCCTGGCGACGATGGCTCCCGCGGTATCCACCACCGTCAACATTGCGCCCCGGGGCAGCTGCTGGCGCGCGATCAGGTCCCGCATGACCGTGGGCAGGATCCTGATGTAGAGGTCGTATGCGACGCGACCATCGCGGAAGACCGGAACATCGACGCTGAAGCCGCTGAGGCCGGTGACCCGGCCGACATGCATATCGGTCACGATTGGCCGGGCGGTGTCGAACACCTGATTTCCGGCGGCAAAGGATTCTCGGTTTTTCAACGGTTTGACCAGGTTGGGCGGCATTCCGTACGACCTGAGGCGGCGCAGGTCCGGGCCGGCCAGGCCCATCACGGAGCCAGCCGGCTGGTGGGCCAGAAACGCCTCGGCCTGCTTGTCGAACTGGTCCAGATCGTCGACTTGCAGCGCCGGCGCCATCGCCAGGGTTTCCAGCCCGGACACGCGAAGCTGCAGGTCCCGCTCGACCGACACCGCCATCCCGCGCGCGATTGTCAGCAGCCGTTCATTAACCCTGCCCGTGTCCTCCCGGTAGTCCAGGGCTTCCCGGACAACGCCCAGGCCGATCAAGGGCAGCACACTGGCCAGGACCAGCAGCAACAACCGGGTCCGTAGCGACAGGTCGTGCCGCCAGCGATACCTTGCGTTGCCACTCCGGGCCGGCCCGGTGGTCCATGCATCCGTTGGGGTTGCGTCGCGACGGGGCGCCACGCTGTGCCGACCTCTTGCAGTTTATCCAGGCAGTTAAACACAATGGGACCAGCGCTGGCGATCACTATAATCGCCATCCGGCGAGCTAATAATGGTCGCCATCCGGCGTGGCACTTATGATCGCGACTGGTGCGTATTATACCGTAATGTTTGGGGGTCCGTTCGACCTCCGCCATTGGCATCGTGGTGGTTGCCCGGGGGCAAGTAGGTTGGCGCGGACGCATTCGGCGACTTCGAGGGCAACCGTCTCTGGAAGATACCAATGACGGGTTTCCTTCGCCCTCGGTGCTCAGGCACGGCCGGTCTCGGTGGCCCTTCGCGACCCTCCTGCTACCCCAACGCTGCCTGCCATGCTATCGCACCAGCGCATAGCTGAAGCAGTCTCGCGGCTCCTTGCTGATACCAGGGTGGACGAGCCAGCGGCGCAACAGGCCCTCCCTGACCAATCCGGACTTTTCCATCACGCGGGCGGAGCCAATATTCTCCACATCGCACACCGCGCTGATACGGAATATCGATGGTTGCGTCAGGCCCCATCGCACGATCTCGGTCAACGCTTCGGTCATCAGCCCCTGGCCCCACCACGCTCGGGCCAGGACGTACCCGAACTCCAGCCGGTGGCGATCAGCTTGCCGCAGATCCAGGCAGCCCCGGATCACACTATCCTTGCGCCCGAGCAGCACATAGGTGCGTGCCCGATGCGGCGGCGTCCCGAGGCAACTGCGAATGTACGATTCGATATCGATACGGGTTCGGTGCGGCCGCCAGATCAGAAAATTCGTGATCTCTGGATTTCGCGCATAGGCAGCGAAGATCTGGCCGGCGTCCGCCATCGCGATCGGCCGCAGAAACAGGCGCGCTGTGCGGAAATTGGCAGGCAGCATTTTCTCCGTATGCCGTGATTCGATGCCGACATAAAGCGCCTGATGCATCGGCGTCCGGACCAGTGGTGCATCTGTTCTGCCGCCATCACGGTCGATGAACCGACACCCCGCCATGGCAGACCCGCAGGAGCGCTCGGCGCAGCAGGCGGCGGTGAGGTGGGACGCCAGGCCAGCGAACAGTTCCAGCGATAGCAGCGATCTGATCTAATCATGCCTGCGCCCGCCGTTCACCTGCTTATCTACTGGTAGGAAGGAGACCTCGATCATGCCGACACCCCATCCCGCCCTGGCCCGCGCAGAGGCGTTCTGCCAGGCGTACGACCTGCGCATTCCGATCCTGCTCGCACCGATGGCGGGCGCCTGCCCGGCGTCGCTGTCCATCGCCGTCGCCAGCGCCGGCGGCCTTGGCGCATGTGGCGGACTTCTCATGCAGCCCGCCGCGATCAAGGCCTGGGCGTCGGAGGTGCGCGCCGCCAGCAATGGCGGCTTCCAACTCAACCTTTGGATTCCCGACCCGCCGCCCGTGCGCGACGAAGTGGCAGAGGCCGCCGTCCGCACATTCCTCGGCGACTGGGGTCCCGCCGTTCCAGCCGACGCCGGGGTCGCCGCATCGCCGGACTTTGCCGCCCAGTGCGAGGCGATGCTGGAAGCCGGGCCGACTGTGATCTCCTCCATCATGGGGGTCTATCCGGCTGAATTCGTTACCAAAATGAAGACTCGGGGCATCCGGTGGTTCGCCACCGTCACCACGGTTCAGGAGGCGCTGCAGGCCGAAGCCGCGGGCGCCGATGCGGTCGTGGCGCAGGGCATGGAGGCCGGCGGCCACCGCGGCGCCTTCGATCCGGCGAATGCGGAGATCAGGCAGGTCGGCCTGTTCTCACTGCTGCCGGCGGTGGCTGATGCAGTGAGGGTGCCGGTGATCGCGACGGGTGGGATCGCCGATGCCCGGGGAGTCGCCGCCGCACTGCTGCTGGGTGCCTCGGCAGCCCAGGTCGGCACCGGGTTTCTGCGCACGCCCGAGGCGAAGTTGCCGCCGGCCTGGGCCGATGCAATCGGGCGCGGCCGGCCGGAGGAGACACTGATCACCCGCGCTTTTTCGGGGCGCCCGGGACGCAGCGTCGCGACGGCCTATGCCAAAGCGGCAAACGCCGCGGATGCGCCGTCGCCCGCGCCGTATCCTGTACAGCGCGCCTTGACCCAACCCATGCGGGACGCCGCGACCAAGGCCAATGACATCGACCGGATGCAGGCCTGGTCCGGGCAATCCGGCGGACTGGCGCTGGCGCGACCCGCTGGCGAGGTCGCGCGTGACCTGTTGGAGGGCGCAAGGGGAATACTCCAGT
>JAQGHW010000854.1 GCA_028291505.1 Rhodopila sp.
GGCGGACGCGGTTCGCGCTGGCTCACAAGGGGCTGCCGGTGGAGACCGTGCCGTGGCGGTTCACCGACCGGGAGGCGATCGCGTTTTCGGGTCAGGGGAAGGTTCCGGTAATCCAGGATGGCGGGAAGGTGGTGTCCGATAGCTGGGCGATCGCCGAATACCTGGAGGAGCAGGGTCCCACGCCGAGCCTGTTTGGCGGAGCGGGCGGGCGGGCACATGCGTTGTTCGTGAATTCCTGGGCCGACGCGGTGATGGTTGGTGGGATCGCGCGGTTTATCGTGCGCGATCTGGTGGATGTCGTCGATGCGAAGGACCGCGACTATTTCCGATCCAGTCGTGAGGCCCGGTTCAAGCAGAGCCTGGAGGCGGTGCAAGAGGGGCGCGAGGATCGACTGGCGGCATTTCGGGAAACGCTGCTGCCGATCCGGCTGGTGCTGCGGCGGCAGCCCTGGCTGGGTGGCGTGGCGCCGAGCTATGCGGACCACATTGTCGCGGGGACGCTGATGTGGCCGCGCTGTGTGAGCCGGTTTGAGTTACTTGAAGCGAACGATCCGGTTGCACAATGGCATAGTCGTGTGCTGGATCTTTACGGGGGTCTTGGCCGCTCGGCCAAACGGGCCTGAGGACCGAGCGGCTACGAAGCCAGCCGTGTGAGCGGCCAGCTTCTCAATCCAGGGAAGTTAGCCGCCGCCGCCTTCCAGGCCGGTCTCACCAGGGCTATTGCCGGTGTTGTCATAGGGGCCGGTGTGGTGGGTGTAAGCATGCGCCATCGGGGCGACGCCTGCCGTCAGGGTCAAGGCCGCGAAGGCCGCGAGGATCAGCTTTTTCATCTTAATCGTCTCCTGTGCCGGATGACTCGCGGAATCGCGCGCCGGGTCCGGATTGTCGTCTGAAAGGGACAGGTTGCTGGCCCCATGGCGGACGACGGCGCAGATGGGTGCGGTATGTGCACCGCACAATGAGCATTACGGACAATTCATCCAAGCAATGACCGGGCGGCGGGACAGCCATGCCGGCAATGCGTTTGCCTACACAGGCGCGTGAGATGGCGGGGCCGGTTGGTCCGGTTTAAGAACCAATAAAGTGCAGTACGACAGCTCGGTTTTGCGATTCGATCCGGTGCTCAAACAAGTAAATCGCCTGCCATGTTCCCAGCATCGGGGCTGCATTCTGGATGGGTATGGACAGGCTGGTCTGGGTCAGGGCGGCCTTGATGTGGGCGGGCATGTCATCCGGTCCCTCGGTGTCATGCCGATAGTGGCTGCCCTGGGGCACGACGCGGCGGAAGAAGTCCAGCAGGTCGGATCGGACATCCGGATCCGCGTTTTCCTGGACGATCAGGGAGGCGGAGGTATGCCGGCACCAGACCGTGAGCAGGCCGGTGTCGATCCCTTGCTGGCCGACCCAGGCGCGAATTGGCCGCGTGATGTCGTACAGCGCCTGGCCCTGGGTGGGCACGTGGAGTGTGTGGAGCGCCTGTTTCATGCCGCCTGTTTGAGCCTTCCCCCGGGGGATACGCAACCGGGATCCGTCCGGTCTTCACGGCGACCCGGGGCTGAAAGAATTTTTCATGGTCAAAGCAGGTTAACCCGCGCTTAACCCCGGGGGTACAAAATAGGCGGATGCCCGTGACTCATCCCCGCCTTACCCGGATATTCGCTAGATTTGGTGCGCCGTCGGCGCGGCTCGCGCGGGCTGAACTGCTGGCCAGCCGTGACGAACACAGGGCCGCGTTTCCGTTGTTTGTCCGAGCGGCCCATGCGGGATTGCGGAAGGGGCAATACCGGCTGGGCCGTTGCTACCTGCTGGGGCTCGGGGTGCCAATGAGCATCGGTGAGGCGCTGCGTTGGCTGCGGCGTTCGGCTGACGGCGGGGACGCGGCGGCGCAGACCCTGCTTGGTTCCCTCGCGTTGCAAGGCGTCACCGAACATGTGGCGATGGGTTTGTTCGGTGGTGGTCCCGGGGAGGCTGATTTCGCGCGCGCCAAATACTGGTGCCGCAAAGCCATCGCGTCCGGATCGACCGAGGCGAAGGCGCTGCTGGCGTTCATCCTGACCGGTGGACCGGAGGAGTATCGTGACCAGGCGGCGGGTGAAATCCTGTATCACGAGGCGGCTGAGGCGGGCTGGTCGGGCGGCCAGCTTGGTTCGGCGATGACGCTTTTGCGCGACGGGACCCAGGCAGGCGCGGTGCAGGCGGCGGCGTTGTTGCGATCTGCCGCGGCCGGTGGCGCCGCGGTGGCGCATCACCTGCTGGGTATCCTGGCGGAAAGCGGCCTGACCGGTCCGGTTGATTTCCCGGCCGCGGCCGCGCGCTACAAGGAAGCGGCGGTGCTCGGGCATCCGTCCGCCCAGGCCCGCTATGGTTTCGCGCTGCTGCACGGCCGTGGTATCGAGTGCGACGTTTTCACTGCCGAAACATGGTTGCGGCGGGCGGCGCTGGCGGGTGACGCGCAGGCCGCGGCGGTTGTCGGGTATCTGTATGCGCGCGATGGCGACCTGCCGCCGAACTACCCTGAAGCCGCGATTTGGCTGCGGCGGGCGGCCGAGGCTGGCAACGTCGGCGCGGCGCGAACCCTCGGGCGCATGCTTCGGTATGGCACTGGTGTGCACCGGGACATCCCGGAAGCGGCGCACTGGCTGCAGTTCGCGGCTGCCAACGGCGACGAGACGGCTCGGGCGGACCTGATTTTTCTCGCGCTGACGCGGCAGTTGGGAGAGGACAAACGGCGGTTGGTCGCTGACCTGTTGCATGAGGCGGCGGTGGCGGGCGATCCCGAGGCGCAGTTCGGCCTGGGGCTATGTCTGGCGCAAGGCATCGGCGCCGAAAAGGACAATGTGGCGGGATTTGCCTGGGTTCGCCGGTCCGCCGATGGTGGGCATCCGGAGGCGACACGGATGCTGGCTCAGCTTGCGGCGGGGGTTTAGGACTCGTCCGGGGCATCTATCGCGGCACGGGAATGGGCGGTCCGGACTTCCGCTAGCAAGCGAGCAGATAGGCAAGCGAGCAGGATTCAACACAGAGGACACGAAGGACCACAGAGGTTCACGGAGAAAGCAAAATGGCGCTTCGCGCGATCCGATCTGGGCAAGGTGCGCTATGAAGCGGGGGTCAACCGTTGCCGATCCGCAGCAGCGGTTGGCCGGTGCGGATCGTCGTGCCCTGGCTGACGTCATCGCTGAGCCTGAAGCCTTCGGGCGCCAGCAGGATGATGGTCGAACCGTGCTCAAACCAT
>JAQGHW010000913.1 GCA_028291505.1 Rhodopila sp.
GTACACGGAGCTGCCGCAGGACTTCAAGCAGAAGCATCCGTCGATCTGGGTCGATATTCACTCATCGCTGTTCGATCCCAAGCGGGCGCACCTGATGTATAACGACTTCATGGATGAGCTGGAATACGCCGCGGATTGTGGCTATGACGCGATTTGCGTGAACGAGCATCATTCCAATGGTTACGGTTTGATGCCGTCGCCGAACCTTATCGCGGCATCGCTGGCGCGCCGCACTACGGACGCAACGATTTGCGTGATGGGGAATTCGCTCGCGCTGTACAATCCGCCGACGCGGGTGGCCGAGGAATTTGCCATGCTCGACGTGATCTCGGGCGGGCGGCTGATCGCGGGCTTTCCGGTGGGTACTCCGATGAATGGTTGTTTCGCCTACGGTCAGAATCCGAGCCAGTTGCGGGACCGGTATTTGGAGGCGCATGACCTGGTGATGAAGGCGTGGCAGGAGAAGGACACGTTTGCCTTCAATGGCCGCTTCAACCAGCAGCGGTACGTCAATATCTGGCCGCGTCCGATCCAGCAGCCGCATCCGCCGATCTGGATTCCGGGCGGTGGTTCGGTCGAGACGTGGCAGTGGTGTGCGGAGATGGATTACGTATACTGCTACCTGTCGTATTATGGTCACAAGGTCGGCAAAGCGACGATGGACGGGTTCTGGGCCGAAATGGACCGGCTCGGGAAGGACCGCAATCCGTATCGGGCTGGCTTCGCGCAGACCGTCTGCGTCGCCGAAAGCCGCGATCAGGCAATGGAGATGTATCAGGACGCCGCCGAGTATTTCTTCGGTCGCTGCCTGCACATCGACCCTCGGTTCGCGGCACCCCCGGGCTACACCACTGAAGCAACCATGCGCTTCGGCCTCACCAGCCAGGTCAGCGCCGCTGCCGCCAAATCCATCGCTCGGCCGACGGAAATGAAGGAATTGGTGGACGCGGGGTATATCCTGATCGGGACACCAGGGCAGGTGACGGAACAGATCGTCGATCTGGCGGAGAACCTGAACGTCGGCAACCTGATGCTGTTGATGCAGTTCGGCAACATGAACAAGGACCTGACGCGGTACAACACCAGGTTGTTCGCCGAAAAGGTGATGCCGACACTGAAGAAATTCTATTCGGAATGGGAACACCGCTGGTGGCCGAAACCGATGAGCAATGATCTGCGCGCCAATATCCCCGCCTACACGCCGGCGATGCACGCGGCGGAGTAGGCGTCCTCGGGCACCCGTCGTGCTCACACACACTGAGCGTAGCCGGGATCGGGGAGCGACGATCATCCGGACCGCCTCGGCCGGGGTGACGAATATCTGGTGAAGTGGAATACGATCCACCAGCACTTCCTGCACTCAAGTCATGCCGCAGGACGGACTGATCCACGCGCCCCGACGAGCCGGGGTTGGGCATGGAGCTGGATCCGGCGAAGATCGAGAAGGACACCGTGATTTTCGCCTAAGTGGCAGGAGCGTTGACGCCCCACCGGGATGCCTGGCGTTTTCAGCCAGAATGACCGGTGGGGCGAGCGGACCGCTGTGTTATCAGAGCATTTTCAGGTTGACTGTACAGCCTGAAAATGCTCTGCGGCTTTGTTTGATCGCACGATTCACATGCGCTGCGTGATCATGCCCTAGCTGCCGGTCTTTTGTATCAGCGTGGCGGCTGCGTCCCCCGCAATGGTGCTACGGTCGCCAGGCACAATTGTTAGGCCGGTGGCGCCAGGAACATTCGGATTGTTCGCAGCACTGGTGACCCATGCCCCTGGTCCGGCGACCATCCTCGACGACGGAGAGGCTGATTCGGCCACCGAAGGAGCGGACGTGTCGGAGCATCCGACCAAGCCCAAGACGATCCCAAACGCTGTGAAAGTAGTCGCTATTCTGTTCATACCCGTGTTCCTTTTCAATCGACACCACAAGCCGCATCCAGGTGGTCATTACCTGTTCGGTAAGCGTTCACACCATCGATGACTGTGATTGTCCGGGTGGTATCTAGGAGCGGTGCGGTCTGTGTCGATTAAATGTTTGGAGTAGAGATCATGAAAACGGTTTTAGAATAAACTGTAATGTGCAGATCCGGGTGTGCCGTGCCTTGTATGTAACGGCGTGTTACTGTCGAGCGGCAGAATGGCGCCTGGTGGCATACCGCACTGGGTAAACTGCGACGGTGTCGTAACGTTCCAGTCTCCACCGAGCGCTTTGGCCAGCAGGATGCTGGCGTCCATGCGGCGGCGGCGGATATCGACGTCGTTTCGTTGGTTCGCAAGGCAAGTCGGGCTGAGCAGCGACGGCAAGGGCCAGGATGGCATCCTCGGCGGGATCGCGGCTGACCGGGGCCGGCAGCGGTGGCGGGTCGACGATTCCGCGCGGAACCGTACTTCAGCCAACATCCGTTCAGGGTTGGTGTTGGACCGGTTGAGCACCGTGCGGAACTTCACATTGGTGACGATGCCGGCCAGTTCGGCGATCAGGGCCGGGAACTGATCATGGTGAGCGCGCTGGCGCGGACCTGCTCTATGACGGTGTGCGGTGCCAGAGCAGTCCCGACAGCAGCACATTGGTATCAATGATCGCCCGGACGCTGCCGCCGTTCGGCCCGATATGCCTTTACCTCCGCATC
>JAQGHW010000918.1 GCA_028291505.1 Rhodopila sp.
CAGAACCTAATAGGAACATAACACAAGCCTGTAGTTCTGACCTCCATTAATTCCTGCTTCGGGTAGGCTGCGATATCGCGTGAAATACGCTACCGTGCGTTTTCGCGCCGTTGGGCCTTCCACCCCATCCCCGAGGAATTCACCGGGTGGATACCCTTGAGTTCCCTCGCGCGAGGCGTTTCTCTCACCAACCTGGTTTCGTGTTGCGGGGCGATCGAGAGGGGTTCGCGACTGCCTGGGGCGGCCTTGCTACCAATCTTGCAGTATCAGGTCACTCTCCGGCAGGTCGCTCGCCTGCCACGCTTCGACGCCACCGCGATACCAGTAGACCTGAGTGTAACCGAGCGCGACAAGCCGCGACGCCAGATTGTAGCCGGTGAACCGCTCGGAGTTCATGCAGAAAACCACGATTGGTGCCGACAGATCGCCATTCGTCAAATCGTGCATTTTGCGTTTGAATTGAGTCTGAACCTTCACGGAGAAGCCGGGTCCGTGGCCGGTCCCCTGTAAGCCGATCGCGCCCGGTATCGATTTGCCCCAGCTACCCAGAGCAACATCAATTAAAATCGGTCTTCGCTTCGCCAAGAGGTCAACGAGTTCCGTCGTACGGAGAGTTGTCGCGCCTGGACATTCGAGAGGCGTCCATCCGACCGGATCAAGGGATAAGGATTGGCGGGAAGGAACGCCAAAATCGCTGGCCTCGTCGGCACTGTCGCGCAGACCGGCCAGGCGCAGCCCTTTCCGCACATCTCGCATTTGCTCCGCGTAGGAAGGGTCCGGCAAGCCTCTTGGCTCGTAAAAGGGCCAAAGACTTCGAACCGTCGCGAATGGCCAGAAGCGTTTGGCTTCGATAAGCGCACGTCCTGCCTTCTCGTTTTGGTCGGTCAGCGCATAGGCGCTCGCCAAATATAATTTCTGGTGAGCATAGCCGCTCCGATCATCCTCCGGGCTTTCCGCGAGGCTACGCTCCAGCCATCCGATGGCCCCAGCGGCGTCGCCCAGTGACAGCAAGCAGGTTCCGATCATTGGGTATACGAACCGGTTGAAATGCGACAGGGTGTCAAGATGGATTGAAGATTGAAGTGATGAAATTGCTTCGCCGGGCTGGCCCATGATCATTTTGCAGCGTCCAAGCATCCGATGGGCGGCAAAGTTGTTAGGATAGATCATAACCAGGTGTTGGAATCCCTGGCGTGCCTCGCTCCAGTGTCCACATGCTCGTAGCAACGAACACTGAACGAACAGAAGCCATTCGTCATTCGGCTCAATCTTTTCGGCGTTTGAAAGAAGATCAGCAGCGCGGTCGATAAGATCATCATTACCCCAATCTGAGGTACCGGGACGAGCGTACCGGTAGATAAGCCTGTCCGCGAGGCTCCACATGGCTGGAACCAATGAGGGGTCAAGTTGGACCGCCCGCTCCAGCAATTCAGTCGTCCGCTTGAGTATCTCAGGGCTTGCCGGCTTGTAATATAAAGACCAGGCTCGAAAAAGTAGATCATTCGCGTCCGGGTTATCTGGCCGCTCGCGGACGCTGATGGCGGTCTCGGCGTCCAGAATCCGCAAATCCAATATGCTACCGATCCGGCGTACGATGTTATCCTGGTCGACCGCCGAGTCCTCAATCTTCCCATCAAAGCGGTCTGCCCAAATAAGTTGGTTGTTTGCCGTTAAGATCAGTCGCACGCTTACGCGCAATGTTTCACCGAATTTACGCACAACCCCTTCCACTGCATATCGCACTCCCAGTGCTTCACCGACCCGCCTGACATCGATTGGTTGATCCTCGCTGGTGGCGGCCGAAGTGTGGGCAATCACCAGAACGCTGGGTATTCTCGCCAGTTCAATGGTCAATTCATTGGTCAAGGTGTCGGCCAGGTAGTCCTCATCCGAGATGTCGCTCAGGTTTCTGAATGGAAGAACGACAAGCGAAACTCTTGGTGCCTTTTCGATACTGACAAGCGGCATCGAGGCCGCGATAGGCTCGGTCCTGGCCAGTTCCCGATCCCGCCGAAGTAAGAAAGCCTCAACCGGCCGAGCGATGTTCTTGAGGTTAAGCGGTCCAAGCTCCTCGAAAGTGAGATTAAGCCGGTTGTGCACATGATCGCGGACGGCTCGTGTAACGCAGATACCGCCCGGCGGGCACTCAGCCTGAAGCCTCGCCGCGACGTTCACAGCGTCACCATGCAAGTCGGTCCCATCGGCGATCGCGTCGCCAATGTTGATGCCAATTCGGAAACGGATGGCCCCTTCGGGAGGTTGGTCGCCGTCGTGGATCGGGACCTGTTCTTGCACCTTCACGGCACAACGCACGGCTCCCTCGATGCTGTCGAAAACGATAAGCAGAGAGTCGCCCCCGGTTTGAACAATTCTGCCGCCGTGCTCATCGACCGCCGGGTCAATCAGCTCTCCGCGGAGTGTTCGCAGGCGATCGAGCGTTCCAACGTCATCCAAGCCGATCAGACGGCTATAGCCGACCATATCCGCGTAGACGACGGCGATCAGCTTGTGCCTGTCCGGCGACTTACCGATCAGGTCGGACAGGTTGCTCCCCGACATTGTGATGGCCCGGTTTCCCTTCAGCCCTGCCAGCCCGCTTTGCGCGGGCCGCCGAGCAGATGTTCGTGATCCTCGGGGCGAGAGTAAGATCGGCGACGTCTCGTATGTTTACGCCATCTGAGAATGAGAATGAAAGCACGCCTGGACACCCGAAGAATATCCCCGTTGAAGACGATGCCGCCGGGGGCGGGCCGAACAACGTCTCCGGTTTCCGGTCGGTGGTAGTGTAGGGTCCGGTGACCTATGTGAAATTTCCACCGTTAGGTCGTACTCGACGGCAATGCTCGCCCTCGGGGCTCATGGCCAGTTCTCTCGTGGCCGCGTAGCTCTCTCAGGAATTTTGATTCATGAAACAGAAGCACCCGGCACCCGTGCTGATTGCGCTGGGATCACCGGGCTTCCGAACGTCCGCAATCCACCCACTCCGGCTGTAGCCGACGCGGGACGGAGAAAACCACCCAGCCTTGGGCTTCTGCTGAATCGCACTTTCGGTTCCGTTGCTACCGGACCCTCGAAAAGGAATGGCCCACCGTCCGCCGGACAGCCGCAACCGGCCTGATCTTGGCCGCGGCGGACCGTTGAAGAGGACTTTGGCAAACAGCTGAAGTCGACTTTGGAAAATGACACTTGGGTAGTCAGTCACGCATGGGACAGGACGTTATCATG
>JAQGHW010000960.1 GCA_028291505.1 Rhodopila sp.
CGGTACTGCGCGCCCTGCAAACCGTCTCGGCCTGAGGAGTCGTCCATGGCAATGATCGGCAAATCCATCGACCGCATCGACGGCCGCCTGAAAGTCACCGGCGCCGCCAAATACCCAGCGGAGTTCCACGTCCCCGACGTCGTGCACGCCGTGCTGGTCCAAAGCACCATCGCGGCAGGATCGATCACCGGATTCGAGCTGAAGGAAGCCCGGGACATGCCGGGCGTGCTGGCGATCATCACGCCCGACAACGCCGGAAAACTGTCGCATCCAGAAAACGTGCCGCAAGCCATGGCGGGCCCATTGTTGCAAAACAACGACATTCTGTTCAACGGCCAGCACGTCGCGGTCGTTGTTGCTGAAACGTTGGAACAGGCCCAGGCGGCAGCCTCTGCGGTCCGCGTCACCTACACCCGGGGCGAAGCCGCCACCTCCATGGACGCCATGCTCGGGCAGGCCTACGTGCCAAAGCACTTCCGCAACGGTCAGCGACCGCCCGACTCCAATCGCGGCGATCCGGACGGCACCTTCAACAGCGGCGCGGTAAAGCTCGATGCGACCTACATCACACCCGTCGAGCACCATAACCCGATGGAGCCGCACGCAACGATCGCGGCATGGAACGGCGACAAACTGACAGTCTGGACCGCGACGCAAGGGGTCGGAGGCGCCCAGGCAACCCTGGCGGGTCAGTTCGGTATCGACAAGGCCGACGTGCGGGTACTCTGCCCTTATCTTGGCGCCGGCTTCGGCTCCAAAGGCAACACCTGGCCCCCCGCCACCCTCGCAGCCCTCGCCGCTCGGTTTGTGAAACGACCGGTCAAGCTGGTCCTCACCCGAGCGCAAATGTATACTTCGAATGGCTATCGCCCGCGCACGGTGCAAAAACTGAAATTGGCATCGGACGTCAATGGCTCGCTGATCTCCGTCCGCCACGATGGTTTCACTTCCATGTCGCAGCCGGTACTCGGCGAGTACGCCGAAGGCGTCGCACTGGCCACCGAGATGCTGTACGCCTGCCCCAATCTCGCTGTGACCCATCGGCTGGTGGCGCTGAACGCATCATTGCCAACCTACATGCGGGCACCCGGCGAAGCACCCGGCGTCTTCGCGCTGGAATCCGCGATGGATGAGATGGCCGTCGCCCTGAAGATGGACCCGATCGAGTTTCGGCTGCACAACTACGCCGAAACCGACCCGCACGACAACAAGCCGTTTGCCAGCAAAGCCCTGCGCGCCTGCTACGAACAAGGCGCCAAGGCGTTCGGCTGGGAAAAGCGGTCGGCCGAACCACGCTCGATGCGCGACGGCAACACCTTGATCGGCCGGGGCTTCGCTACCAGCACCTACCCCACAAACCGGCAACCGTCTGCGGTCAAGGTCCGCATGGATCGTCAAGGCAACGTCGTCGTGCAATGCGGTACCCAGGACATCGGCACTGGCACCTACACCGTAATGACCCAGGTAGCCTCCGATACCCTCGGTGTGCCCACGCAACGAATCCGTTTCGAACTGGGCGATTCCGATCTGCCCCCGGCCCCAGTATCCGGTGGGTCACAGACCGTGGCCAGCGTCGCGCCCAGCGTGCAGGCCGCCTGTCAGGCCCTGGTCGACAAGATCAAGGATCTGGCCCTGGCAAATGCCAACGCCGGCTGGCAGGGCCAGTCGCGCGATACGTTGCGGATCAGCGACGGTCTGGTAATCGGGCCCGATCGCCGGATGCCCATCCCCGCCCTGCTGGAGCACGGAAATCATCCCTTCATCGAAGCCGAGGCCAAGACCCAGCCAGGCGCCGAAAAGCAAAAATTCTCCATGCACGCATTCGGTGCGCAGTTCGCCGAGGTGCGGGTCGATCCAGACCTGGGAATCATCCGCGTCAGCCGTTTCGTCGGCGCATTCGACGCCGGCAATATTCTGAATCCAAAGACCGCGCGCAGCCAGTTGATCGGCGGCATCACCTACGGCATCGGCATGGCCCTGCTGGAGGAAACCCTGACGGACGCCGAGACCGGCCGGATCGTCAATACCAATGTCGCCGAATACCTCATGCCGGTGAACGCCGACATTCCCGACATCGAAACGATCATCGTGGTGAACGACGACAAGAACTCCAACCCGTTGGGCGTGAAGGGGATCGGTGAGCTGCCAATGGTCGGCGTCGCGGCAGCGATCGCGAACGCGGTATACCACGCCACCGGTGTCCGCGTCCGCAAGGTGCCGATCCGAATCGAGGACGTGCTGGTCTAACCTGGTATCGCGCGCAGGGTTGGCGTGGCGGCTGCGCGCAAAAAAAGACTCCCCAGTTTGAACTCCCCCAGGTCGCGCGATAAGCTCCCCGTAAAACCGGGGGGAGCGACGAACATGGAATTCGGCATCGGCATTCCGACAGCCGGCGACAGCTGGAAGGTGGCGCAGCGGGCGGAGGAACTCGGCTTCACCCATGCCTGGTTCTACGACACGCAGATGCTGGTGGGCGATCCATTCGTTGCGATGGGCGCGGCCGCGTTGAAAACCTCGCGCATTCGCCTCGGCACCGGCGTGCTGGTCCCGACGAACCGGATCCCGGCGGTAACCGCGTCCGCGTTCGCCACACTCAACGCAATGGCGCCGGGACGGATTGATTTCGGTGTCGGGACAGGATTTTCGGCGCGCAGGGCAATGGGACTGGGCGCGATGAAGCTCGCGGACATGGAAGAATATATCCGGGTCGTCTACGCCCTGCTGAACGGCGAAACCACCGAAGCCGAGGTCGACCCCGGCGTGCGCAAGAAGATAAGGTTTCTGAACCCCGAATTGGGCTTGATCAATATCAAAGACCCAATCCGGCTGCACATTTCGGCCCTGGGACCGAAGGGTCGCCAAATGACGGCGCGCCACGGTGCGGCCTGGAAGACGGTGATGTCCGGTGTCGATGACGGCCTGGCCGCGCTGAACGGGATGCGGAAAACCTGGTCAGACAGCGGTCGCGCTGGCGGCGATCTCTATTCCTCAGCCTGGATCTGGGGCTGCCTGCTGCAGGATGGTGAAACGCTCGACAGTCCGCGCGTGCGTGCACAGGCCGGTCCGCGCGCCGCGGTGCTTCTGCATCGCGCCGCTGATGTCGACATGGAAGGCTGGATCAACACATCCCCGGTGCCCGACAGCGTCAAAGATGCGCTGCAGCGCTACATTGAGGCAGCGCGTAAGTTCGAGCCTGCGGATGCGCGCTACCTGCTGAATCACACCGGCCATTGCGTCGCGGTGAAGCCGGAGGAGCAGCGCTTCGTCACAGCCGAACTGATCCGCCAGACGACCTTCACCGGCTTGGAGCAGGACATCAAGCAACGGATCGAGGCAATGCGTGACGGCGGGTTATCACAGCTCGTCATTCCGATCGTTCCCGGACAGGAGTCGGCGATCGAGGACTGGGGCCGAATCGCCAAGGCATTCCGCTGAAGCCGGTCACTCGATCAAGGATGCCGACGTCGCCAATCATCCACCATCTCGGTGGTCACCTGGCGCGGATAGCAAACCGCTTGATGCTCGGACTTGACGACTTCATGCCGCCCTTTGCACGAACGGCCATGGGCGTCCCTCGTCATGTATGGACACACGCATCTGTTAGCGTAACGAGCCTGCGTCTCCACCAGGATCTTATCCTTGATCCGGTCATCCGATAGCTGCCGCAGAGCCTCAGGCTTCACGGTGGGAAGATTGGGATCGTGCAAACCAGGCTGTCCCGCCGCCGAACCGACAAGCCCCGTCAACGTCATGACAAGGATCAAAATGACCTTGCCGACTCTTATCGGCCAATCGCCAGCCGCAATGGGATCTTGCTGAACCGTAATCAAAGAAAGTCGCGCGCCCGCTCAAGGTCCTCCAGCACGCCGGTATGGGACACCAGAAGCACCTCGTCGAAACCAAGCTGCTCGATCCGCTTTAACCGCCGGCGCGCCTCGTCCGGATCGCAAACCAACGACGTCGCGATCTCGGCAAGGCCAGCAGAATCGGGCCGGTTCGCGAGATCGACAGCAACGTTGGCAAGCACGGCGTTCGTGCCGCCGGCCTCGCGGTAGATGCGCATCCCCAGCTCAAGGTCTTCCCAACTGCTGTAACGGCCCGAGGGCGTCCATCCCGCGCACTCGTTCGCGGCAAAGGTGATCCAGCGCGGACTGCGCCAGGCACCCATCAGGATCGGCGGTCCGCCCTCGCATCCCGGCCACACCGACAGCGTGCCGCCGGCATTGACCGCCTCGCCCCGCCACGCCCGCCGCATGGTTTCAAGCGAGCGCTTCATGGTGCCGAACCGGTGGTCGTAGTCATAACCGAGAAGCTCGAAGTCCGCGCGTGTCGAGCCGCTGCCGACGCCAAGCCGCAGGCGGTTCCCCGACAACGCTTGGACCGACTGCACCCGATGAGCCAGCTCGATCGGATGTCGCAGCGGAATTTGCAGCACCGAGATGCCCAACTCGACCCGCTCGGTGACGGCGGCGACGACCGACAGTTCCATCAGCGGATCCAGTGTCGGCCGGCCGCGACCGAGCGAGTCTCCCACCCAGATGCCGGGGAACCCGCTGGCCTCGATGCGGCGCGCATAATCCGCCATCCGGCTCAG
>JAQGHW010000971.1 GCA_028291505.1 Rhodopila sp.
ACCGCCTGGGCTTGCCTCCGTCGTGCTCGTTGTCCGGGACAGGTACCGGATTTTGAGGAACACGCCGACTTTTCGCCACATTCGAATTTTATAACCTACAATTGATAGGCGCCTCTGGAATGTGAAGTCAAGCACAAGTTGTGCGGTACGGTCACAAGAAAAAAAGTGCCTAACGTGACTAAACCCACAGTCCAGACCGGGGCAGATTACTTATGCGCATTGCTCAAATATCGCCTCTGTTTGAGGCGGTTCCGCCAAAGCTGTACGGTGGAACCGAGCGGGTGGTCTATTCGCTGACCGAGGAACTGGTCGCGATGGGTCATGACGTCACGCTGTTCGCCAGCGGTGATTCCGTTACCTCCGCCACGCTCGCACCCATGCGGGAGCGTGCTTTGCGGCTCGATCCAACTGTCAAGGACTGGGTCGCGACATACTATCGTATGGTCGAACTCATATACCGCCGGAAGGAGGAGTTCGACGTCCTGCATTTCCATATCGACTACTTCCCGCTGGCGCTGTTCAGCCGGCAGAAGGTGCCGTTCCTGACCACGATCCACGGCCGGCTGGATATCGCGGAATTCGTCGAAACCTACAGCACGTTCGCGGATTGTCCGTTCGTCTCGATCTCCAACAGCCAGCGGCGGCCGATCCCGGACCTGAACTGGGTCCGCACGGTGTTGCACGGGATCCCGGCGAGCCTGCTGACGCCGCAGCCGGCCAGGCAGGAGTATGCCGCGTTCCTTGGCCGCATCTCGCCGGAGAAGGGCGTGGATCGCGCGATCAAGATCGCCGGCAGGGCGGGATTGAAACTGAAGATCGCCGCCAAGGTCGATAACGCCGACAAGGAATACTATGACACGCTGATCAAGCCGCTGATCCTGGGCAACCCGGATGTCGAGTTCATCGGCGAAATCAATGATGCGCAGAAGCCGGCGTTTCTGTCGGGCGCTCATGCACTGATGTTTCCGATCGACTGGCCGGAGCCGTTTGGCCTGGTCATGATCGAGGCGATGGCTTGCGGCACGCCCGTCATCGCGTTCAACTGCGGTTCGGTGCCGGAAGTGCTCGATCATGGGGTGACCGGTTTCATTGTCAACAACATTGATCAGGCTGTCGCCGCGGTGGGGAAGATCCATACGCTTGATCGCGCCCGGGTTCGCGCCACCTTCGATCGCCGGTTTACCGCTCGCCGCATGGCCGAGGATTATGTTGACCTTTATGAGGAACTTGCTCTGCCGGCTCGGCGGTTGCATGCGCTGACAGCGTAAAGTAAGGCGAGGGCTCCGCCCCTCGACCCCGCCAAGGGCGGACCGCCCTTGGAACCACTAATGAAGGGGTTCGGGGGAGAGGGGGCGACCCGGTGGTTGCCAGGCCCGAGTTGCCCCCTCTCCCCCCAACCCCTTAATGGGATCAAAGGGGCCGTCGGCCCCTTTGCGGGTCAAGGGCAGCGCCCTTGCCTTCCTCACGGTGGTCAACTGTATGCTGAGCCGGCTGGGCCTGAATGGACTGAACTTCTTCACCGCCGCGGTTCAGGCCGGGTTCGGACCGTTCATCGCCGTCTGGCTGACGCAAAATGGCTGGAGCTTCGGGGAACTCGGCCTCGCCCTGAGCATCGGCACGCTGGCAGCCCTGATCGGCCAGGTTCCCGGCGGCATGCTGGTGGACCAGATCCACCGCAAGCACCTTGTCGCCGCCGGTGCCTTGATCGCGCTGGGGGGAAGCGCCGTGTTGCTTTGCCTGACCCCGACCCAACCGATCGTCTGGAGTGCCGAAATCGCGCACGGCCTGGCGAGTTGTGTCATGACGCCGGCCATCGCCGCGCTGACGCTTTCGATCTGCGGCCACGACAACTTCAGTGAGCGGCTTGGCCAGAACACCCGATACGCCGCGCTCGGCAATGCGGTGTCGGCGGCGCTGCTGGGCGGGGCTGCTGCCACCATCTCCGAACAGGCCGTGTTTCTGGTGACGGCTGGCCTGGTGGTGCCGGCGCTGGTCGCCCTGTTCATGATCCGAACCACGGATTGCGTCGACCCGCAGAACGATCATCCGGCGTTGCGGCCCCCGAACGAGCGGGAGCACCGGCGCTGGCAGGTTTTCGCCGAACCGGCGCTGCACGTGTTCGCCGCGGCCTGCGTGCTGTTCCAACTCGCCAATGCCGCGTTGCTTCCCCTGGCGCTGAGCGGCCTGACGCGCCAAGGCGAGGCTCCGGGTTTTGTGGTGTCAGCCACCATCGTGGTGCCGCAGATCATTACGGCAGTGCTGGCTCCCCGGGCCGGTGCCCTGGCGCAACGCATCGGCCGGCGACCGGTGCTGCTGGTTGGTTTCGCCGCCGTGCCGGTGCGCGCCCTGCTGTTCACGGTGCTGCCTGGTGCGGTGCCGCTGACAGTCTTCCAGGCACTGGATGGCGTCAGTGCCGCCGTGTTCGGATTGATGCTGCCGTTGATCGCGGCGGACCTGACTAGGCGCACCGGATACCTGAACCTGGCGATCGGCGCGCTGGGTCTGGCGTCGGGCCTGGGTGCCACGTTCAGCACCGCGGTCGCCGGCTGGATCGGCGACCGGGTTGGCGACCCAATGACGTTCCTGGTGCTCGCCGCCATCGGTTCCGCGGCGGTGCTGCTGCTTTGGGTCGGAATGCCGGAAACAAGGCCGCCGGAAAAACAGCCCTCGGACGTCGTGAATGCCGAGAAAGCAACCCAGCCGGCCTGATCCGACCCTTGCGCGGTGGGGCCGACCGATGCCTGATGCCGTCGGCATTTGGCCGCGGCAGCGCGCAGAGGGGGAAACCATGGACCAGGCGGAAGCGAAGCATCTTTTCGAGCCCACAGGCGATTTTCAATGCCTGCATGAGTTCGTCCCCGCTGCCCGGGCCAAGCTGTCCGACCACATCTGGGGCTATCTGGTGGGCGCCACCGAGACCGAAACCACCCTGCGGCGAAATCGGCTGGCGATCGACTCGCTGGCGCTGCGGCCGCGCGTCTGTGTCGACGTTTCGAAGGTGGACCTCGGCACCACCCTGTTCGGCCGCAGGCTGCGGTTGCCGGTGATCCTTGCCCCGGTCGGCTCGCTGGAGTCGTTCCATCCCGGCGGCGCCGCGACCGCTGGACGGGCGGCGTCGGCGTTTGGCGTGCCGATCATGGTCAGTTCGGTTACGGCGCCGGGGCTGGAGGAAACCGCCGCGGCGGCGACGGGGCCGAAAATCTTCCAGCTGTATGTCCGTGGCGACAAGGCGTGGATCGATGAGGTGGTGAAGCGCGCGGTCGGTGCCGGCTATGACGCCTTCGCCATCACGGTCGATACCGCCGCCTATTCGCGCCGGGAACGGGACATCACCGGCCGCTTCGTCAAGCCGTGGCGCTCCGCGGCGACGGGGCAGAGCTACCAGGCCAGCTTCACCTGGGACAACGTCAAGCATTTCAAGGACAAACACAGCATCCCGCTGATCCTGAAGGGCATCGCCACCGGCGAGGACGCGGCGCTGTGCTGCGAGCACGGGGTCGATGGGGTGTATGTCTCGAACCACGGCGGGCGGCAGCTCGATCACGGCCGCGGGTCGATGGATGTGCTGCCGGAAGTGATGGCGGCGGTGCGCGGGCGGGCGAAGGTGATCGTCGACGGCAGCATCTGCCGGGGCACCGACATCGTGAAGGCGATCGCGCTGGGTGCCGATGCGGTGGCGATGGGCCGGATGTATTGTTACGCACTGGCCGCGGATGGCGATGCCGGCGTGCACAAGATGCTGGAACTGCTGGAGCACGAATTCGGCGTCGCGATGGCATTGGGCGGGGCGCGCAGCCTTGGGGAGCTGCACCCGGGCTATGTGTTCCGCAATGCACCGCAGGTGACGCAGCCGCATGCCCACAGCGCGTTCCCGTTGCTGCAGACGACTCCGGAATTCCGCGGGTAGGAGAAGGCATCTGCCTCGCGGGGGCGCCATCGTTGCGTTGGTGTCACGGCCGGGCGGATCGCGGGGGTGCGGGCATGATCGTTGTTGCGCGGATGGCCGGGACGGGCGCGGCCGTGACGATCACAGCGGGGCATTTCGGCGTGCAATGAGGCCGGCAGCGGGACCTTTGATCACACAATCGAGCGGGCCGGCGAACCCCCCGCGAACAACCGATGCAACTGTGCCATGATCGCGACGTTAACAGCGGGCTTGACGATCACCGAGAGGCTTCATGGCACGTACAACCGTTCGATCATCCAACCGTAACCCGCTGGCGATCGATCCGGATCGCGAGCAGCGCGTCCGGGAGCGCGCGTATCATCTCTGGGAAGCCGACGGCAAACCGAATGGCCGCGACGTCGAATACTGGGAGCGGGCACGCGAACTGGTGGGCATGGAGGAAAGCGCCGGCGCCGGCCAGCTTCCCAATCCGCAGATGACGCCTGCGTCGCCGCGCGAGACCGGCATCGAAGAGGCCGAGATCCAGGCCAACCTCGGGGAGTTTCCCGATCGCCTGGCCGATCAGGGCGAGGTCAAGACAACGCCCACGCCCAAGCGCCGCCCCCGAGCGAAAGGCAAGAAACCGGCATAATCGATCACGCTGGCGTTAGTTACCGGATATTCATCCTTCCTGCCGCTTTCATGCCACACCCGGCGCTCATGTTGCCCGTGAATTGAGACGGAGACATTTCGGTCTCCGCGGGGATGGGCAGATGCGCTTTTTCAAAACTTATGGCCGAGTTCTCGGCCTGCTTGGCCGGGACATCCGGATCGCGGGTTTCCTGGCTTTCGCCAACCTGATGGTGGCGGGCCTGCAATTTCTCGATCCGGTGCTGTTCGGCCGGGTGGTGAACCTGCTGGGCGAGTCGGACAAATTGCCGCACAGCGAGATGTGGTCCCAGGCAGCAATCCTGCTCGGTATCTGGGTCGCGGTCGGCGTCGGCGGCATTCTCAGCAACATCGCCGTTGCTTTGCAGACGGAACGCCTGGCGCACCGGCATCGTATCAAATCCATGGGCCGGTACTTCCAGCACGTCCTGGCATTGCCGCTGTCCTTTCATGGCGGGACGCATTCCGGGCGGCTCATCAAGGGCATGCTGACCGGAACCGACGGTCTGTTCGGCACCTGGCTGGTGTTCTTCCGGGACCAGCTTTCCACCATTCTTTCCGCTGTCGTGCTGCTGCCGATGACGCTGTTCCTGAACTGGCGCCTCGGCCTGGTACTGATCGTGCTGGTCTCCATCTTCCTGGTGTTCACCGCGATCGTGGTGAGGAAGACCGAGACCGCACAGCGGCGTGTGGAGGGGCTGAATTCCTCCCTGGCGGGGACCGCGCAGGACGCGCTGTCGAACGTCATGGTGGTGCAGTCCTTTACCCGCCTGTCCGCCGAGGCACATTTGTTCAGCGATATCGCCAACCAGGTGATCCGGCATCAGTTCCCGGTGCTGAACTGGTGGGCACTGGTGAACGTGATGACGCGGGCGTCCAGCACGCTGGCGATCATTACGATCGTGGTGGTCGGGACGTGGCTGCACGTGAACGGCATGGCGAGCGTGGGTGAGATCGTCAGTTTCATGGGCTTCGCGATGCTGCTGATCGGCCGCCTGGAAACCGCGGCGTCGTTCGTGTCGTCGCTGTTCTTCAAGCTGCCGGCGCTGGAGGATTTCTTCAACATCCTGGACGCGCGCAGTTCGGTGCCGGAGAAAGACGATGCCCGCGTGCTGTGGGCGCCGCGCGGCGAAGTGCGGTTCGAGAACGTTTCGTTCGCCTATCCGGCCAGCGGTGCATCGGTCCTGTCGGATGTCAGCTTCAATGCCAAACCGGGCATGTGCGTCGCGCTGGTCGGGCACACCGGCGCGGGCAAATCCACTGCCATGACGCTGCTGCAGCGGCTGTGGGATCCGACGTCCGGCCGCATCACGATCGATGGCCAGGATCTGTGCGACATCACGCTGGACAGCCTGCGGTCAAACATCGGCGTGGTGTTCCAGGAATCCCTGCTGTTCAACCGCTCGATTCGCGACAACCTGCTGGTCGGCAAGCCCGAAGCGACCGACGAGGAAATCGAGCAGGCCTGCCGCATGGCCGACGCGCATGAGTTCATTGTCCGCCAGCAGCACGGCTACGACACGATGATCGGGGAGCGTGGCACGACGCTGTCCGGCGGCCAGCGCCAGCGGCTCGCCATCGCCAGGGCGTTGCTGAAGAACCCGCCGATTCTGATCCTGGACGAGGCCACCAGCGCACTGGATGCGGCGACCGAGGCGAAGGTCAGCAAAGCGCTGAAGACGCTGATGGCGGGGCGCACGACGTTCATCATCGCCCATCGCCTGTCGACGGTTCGCGACGCCGATGAGATCCTGGTGTTCGAAGGCGGCAGTATCGTGGAGCGCGGCAACTTCAACTCGTTGCTTGCACGCCAGGGGCGTTTCGCCACGCTGGTGGAGACTCAGCTTTCGCCGGCGGTTCCGCATTTGGTGGCGGCAGAGTGATCATTGGTAAATGATGTGTGACTGTCCGTTGGACGGAATGATGCTACTATCCGGTAATCTTGTTGAATCGCTCACTGGAAGTGGAAATCCGTCATGTTGCGACTGGCCCTATTTTTCCTTGTCGTTTCGATCGTGGCGGCGATATTCGGCTTCGGCGGTGTCGCCGCCGCGACCGCTGATATCGCACGCATCCTGTTCTTCATCGCCATCGTGGTGTTCGTGGTGTTGCTGGTCGCCGGCCTGATGGCAGGTAGTACCTTGTGGTAGAAGCAAATGCTGCACTGCACGTCTAAAAGTTGCAATGCGGTTATCGGGAAGCGCATCCTGTGTCCCCCGGAAGGGATGCGGGTGCGCGATCTGATATATCAAATTGTCATGATGTAGTCTGGATTGATCGCTCGTCCGCCTGAACAGGGAGGGCAGGAAGATGTCGACAGTCGCTGCGATTCTAAAACATAAAGGTTACAACGTCTCAACGGTCGACCCGACCGCTCGGGTATCCGAAGTGGCGACGTTACTGGCGGACCGCGGCATCGGCGCGGCGCTGGTGATGGACAAGGCGGAGCAGATGCTGGGTATCGTCAGTGAGCGGGACATCGTCCGCGCCCTGGCCGCCAACGGTTCGAGCACCCTGGAGATGACCGCGGGTCAGTTGATGACGCGGGCGGTGCACGTGGCGCACCCTGAAACCACGGTGGACCAGGCGATGCAGATGATGACCGCCGGGCGGTTCAGGCATCTTCCGGTGATCGACCACGACACGCTGATCGGGTTGATCAGCATCGGCGACGTGGTCAAGGCCAGGATCATGCAGCAGGACACCGTGGTGGAAAGCCTGACCGCCTACGTCTCGGGGTCGGCGTAGGTTTCGTGCCGGACGTCGCCGGTCAGGATGGAAACGGTCCTGGCACGTAGATACGGCCGTCGAACAAGCGTCGGGCGGTGCGGTAGAAGGCACCGCTGTGGGCGATCCATGCACCCGCGGCATCGCGGGTGACGTCGGCGCCCACGGTCAGGATGCCGGATGGCATACCGAGGCGGATCGAGCCTGCCGGTTCCGCCTGGAGGGCCTCGGCGACCAGCGTTCCGGTGATGTGGGCGGCGACGGCGGTGCACAGCGAGGACGTGACCGGCAGCGCGCGATGCGGTTGCCCGTTCGAAATGAACCGCGCCGTCAGATCGACCTGGCCGGCGCGGATCGTTTCGCCCGACAAGGTTGGCGCATCCATCGGCGGGGCGATGAAACCTACCCCCGGGGCGCCGCGGCTTTGGCTCGCCTCTTCCTGCGTACGGACGAGGCCCATGGCGATGGCGGCGGCGCGCCGGATGGCCTCAAGCTTTGCGAGCACCGCGGTGTTGGCGTCGAGCGCTTCCGGTAGTTCGGTTCCGGTCAGGCCGATGTCGCGGGCGCGCACGATGACGCAGGGTTTCGCGGCGTCGACCATGGAGACCTCGATCGAGCCGTGCCCGGGGACTTCCAGCCAGTCCCTGACGTTTCCGGTGGGCAGCAGGCGTCCGGTCGCCGATCCGCCCGGCGACAGGAAGTCCAGGCGGATGGGGGCGCCGGTGCCGGCGACGCCGGGGATGGCGAGGTCCCCGTCGGTGGCTGCATGCAAGTCGGCCAGCGGGAACGTGGAGCGGATGATCTTGCTGGTGTTGGTGTTGAAGATCCGCACCACGGCGGTGTCGCCGTTCGGCCGCACCAGGCCCTCATCGACCGCGAACGGACCGACGGCGGAGGACATGTTGCCGCAGTTGCCACGGTAGTCGACGGCTGGCTCGCGGATCTGGATCTGGGCAAAGGTGTAGTCGACATCGGCATCGGAGCGTTCGGAGGGGGCCAGGATGCAGATTTTCGACAGGGAGGAAATGCCGCCGCCCATGCCGTTCAACTGCCGCCCGTTCGGGTCGGGGCTGCCCATCGCGGCGAGGAAGATCGGGTCCCACATCTCGCGGTCCGGCAAATCTTTCCGGTGGAACATGACGGCCCGGCTGGTGCCACCACGCATGAACACGGCGGGAAGGGCGAGCAGAGGCATGTTGGTTCTCCTGACCAGGGGTTATCGGCGATCGGATGTGTCGCGGACGGGCGCAGGTTGGGGGGCTTGCGGCGCGGCTGTTTGTGCGGGGCAGCCGTCATTGTCCGATAGAAATCTGGTTACGGTCGCCTGCACATCTTCGTAGGCGAACAGATTTTTTGAATACATCCACTCGCTCGGGTTGTTCCCGAAGTGAAGAACTCCGGCCTTTGCCGCCCAGGTCCCGACCCGAATTTCCTCAACTTGCACGGGAAGTGCGTCAGCCAGACTTGTCGTCAAGCGAACCCGTGGCTCCTCCCGGCGCCGATCATCCAGCACGCAATAAGCCGTCATGGAGTCCGCGACTAACCAAGTCTGCAGCTTTTCTTCAATAAAGATCAGTATTACGCGCAGGTCGTGAGGCAAAATGGCCGGATTCGCATTTGCCTTACGCCCATATAGATCCTGCTGCAGTTTTTCATCATGTTGCCGAACGAATTCCTTGATTTGTCCTGCGGTCAGGAACTCACGCTGGCTGACAGCTGCAAGAATGCCGTTCATGGTGCTACTCTCCTCCAGGCTTCCGCTGCACGTGATGCGTCGACAGTCTTTGCAATTGAGCGAGCAGTGTTCGCCACGTCAAGGACGCGAGGACCGCCGCGAGAGGCGTTGGCTCGAACACCCGCGCCAGCAGGCCCAGGCTGGACCCTAACATGGAACCGATCACCCATACGAGGGCGGCTTTCGGGGTAGCTCTCCGACCGTGGGTCAAGTCGAGATAGGAGTCTCGTCCGAGAGCCACCGAGCAAGCGTCCAATAAGACGATTGCGAGACCTATTGCTCCCGTTGACATAATGAACACCGCATAGGCGGGCCAATTGTCAGCCCGCAAATCAAACCGAAGGAATGCCCCGAGGGCATCT
>JAQGHW010000983.1 GCA_028291505.1 Rhodopila sp.
CCGAAGCGCGTGAAGCATGCGATCAAACCAGGGATAGAGCGTTTTCAACCCGCACACAGGACATTTCACGCAATGTCCGGGTCAGGGTGAAAACGCTCCAGGCGATACGAGACAGCTCGAGGACAGAACGTGGGCTGTCAGCTAAACAACGCCCGCAGCCGTTTGAGGTTGACCTAACCACAAACGTCAACCGCCCTCTCAAACAACGAGGGCTGCAGCTTGATCGGTTCAACCCGAAGCTTCAGGCTCTAATCCTGGATGTTCGCCGCATTCAGCAGGCGCTGCTTCACCCGCGGATCAGTCTGCGCGGTGCGAACCACGTTCGCGTATTCCTGCACCGACAGACCGTGCGACTGGATCGTCTGAACCGCCTCGGCATTCGCCTGGTCACCCAGGCCCTTCTTCTGGTCCGCTGGGGCGGTTTCCATCTTCCCCTGATATTTCTCCTGCAATTTCACCATGTCATGCAACGCAGCGCCGGCCTTGCCAATCGTTCCATCCGGAATGGACCCGCTCGACTGGGCCGGCGCCTGGGCGGGCACCTGGTTCTGCGCCGACTGGTTCGGCGCCGCGAGGGCCACGCCGGTAACCGCGCAGGGCGCCAATCCAAGCGCCGCGCCAGCCGCCAATGTCAGAAAACGTCGCATTTCAAAACACCTCCCGCGCGGCGTTCAGCAGTCGCTGTTCCAGATCCTGATCCGTCTCCGCCGCGGTCACCACGGCGTTGTACTCCTGGATCGACATCCCCTGCTCGTCGATCGCCTGTTCAGCCGCCGCCCGCGCCCGGCTCGCCAGCTCCTCACGGACGTCGTTGGCCGTCTCGGCTTCGGCCTGCAGCGCCAATTCCTGCTGGATGCGCGCGATGTGGCCAGCTGCCCAACCGACCCTGGTCACGATATCCTGCGACACGGGCTCCTGGTTGGTCTGAAACGCTGCCATGATCTTCTCCGTTGTTGCCTCAAGGTGCGATCCACACGGATCACGCAGACCCCAACGAGGCACCCGGCATCGGGTTCAACGGAAAATGAGCCGCTTTTGCCAATCCCCGGTCACGCGCGCTTGAGCGCCCATTGTCACGCTGTAGCCGATGCTGAGATTCGCCAATCCCGCCAATTCATCCGCTTAGCCGAGACTGCCTTTGAGACAAACTACAGCATAGTCGAGACAATGGCTCGATCGGCTGCACGAAACGGGCTCTTTCGCGATTTTGTCGCCGAATACGCCGAGTTGGAATTGCGCAACCCAGAGCGGTCGGCTACGTGCCATTGAACAGAAGGTCGCTCAGAACTGCCTGGCCATCCGGCACCTGCCGTCAGTGAGGATAATTCCAGGCTAGCATGAACGACCGCCACCAGCACAACACTCCGTCACCGACGCCGCTGAAAGCGGGTGCCCCCAGCGGTCGTGGCAGGCTGCCGCTCCTCAATCTCTTCAGGGCATTCGAGGCTGCCGCCCGCCACCGCAGTTTTCGCAACGCGGCTGACGAACTCTGCATCACCCCATCGGCCATCAGTCAGCAGATCCACCGGCTTGAACTCTCGCTCGGTGTCAAGCTGTTCCGGCGCCTGCCTCGGCGGATCGAATTGACGCAGCAGGGCGCCGCACTCGCCAACTCGGTCCAGGA
Source organism: Rhodopila sp. (assembly GCA_028291505.1). GTDB lineage: Bacteria > Pseudomonadota > Alphaproteobacteria > Acetobacterales > Acetobacteraceae > Rhodopila. Next base: position 1,625 of record JAQGHW010000983.1, read on the forward strand.
GGCGCTGGTGATGCTGCAGACGGCCTGCGACCGGATCACACAGCGGCAGGACGGCAACACCATCTGTGTCGATTCCGCACCGGGTCTGGGCTCGTCCTGGCTGGTTTCCAGGCTGCCGGACTTCCGCGCGCAGCACCCCGATGTCACCATCATACTGCAGGCGTCGAACGAGGACGTCGACTTTGCGCGCCAGGACGTCGATGTTGCGGTCCGTTGGGGCAACGGCCGATGGCCGGGCGCGCGTGCCACCCGCCTCGTCAGGGATTCAGTCTCTCCCGTCTGCTCTCCCGAATTCCGCGAGCGGTACCAGCTGCGCGGCCTGCAGGACCTGCCGGCGCTTCGCAATGTAACGCAGTTGCACGTCACGGCTCAGGGCAACACCTGGACGGACTGGCTGGCGGCGGCCGGCCATGGCAGCATCACATTCCACGATGTCCACTACTTCAGCGACGCGACCCTGATGCTGCAGGCCGCGATGCACGGCCAGGGAATATGCCTGTCCAGCTATCTGCTTGCCGAACATGACCTGCTGTCCAACCGCCTGGTCCGGCCGTTTCAGGTCGAGCTCGACCTGACCGACGGCTACTACGTCCTCACCAACCGCCGTTCCCAGGACCGGGAAGCGGTCGCATGGTTCCGCGAATGGGTCTGCGAGCAGGCGAGGCGCAGCGTCAGCCTGCGGAGCCGTTGATCGAGGCGGCGACGGCATCGAGGCCACGGCCAAAGCGACCGCACATGTCGTCGATCTCCGCCTCGGTGATGATCAGCGGCGGGGTGAACGCGATGCGGTCGCCGATGGCTCGCACGATCAGGCCGTGCTGCTGGCAGGCGTCGGCAACGCGCTGGCCGATCTTCAGCGCCGGATCGAATGGCACGCGCCGCTGCCGGTCGGCCATCAGTTCGACGCCGGCGATCAGGCCGACGC
>JAQGHW010000007.1 GCA_028291505.1 Rhodopila sp.
GGTTGAGCACGCGAGGGAGCCGGACCCTATCGGGCCCGGCCGCTCCGTCAGTAGGGTAGTTCGTGTTCGGGGATCTCGACGGCGGCCTGTTGCGGGTGTGGCAGTCGTTCGGTCCACATCTTCTCGATTTCTTCCTCGCGGGCCTTGGTATTCAGCGCTGCATGATGTGCTGCTGGCGGATTTGTTTGGGTTGACGCAGGTGGATCATCTGGTGCGCGGACCGGACTGCATTCTGGTGATCGAGACGAAGAGGTATGGCGGGCATATCACCGGCTCATTGCGTGGCGACGTGTGGGTGCAGCATCTGGCTGGTGGCGAGGTGCGCTATTCATTCCGGAATCCGATCCGGCAGAATCATCGTCATTGCCGTGCGGTCGAGGCGGTGTTGGCTGGGCTTGACGTGCCGGTCGGCGGCTATGTGGTTTCGGCTGGGTCAGCGACGTTCTGTGCCGAGCTGGCGGCCGTGGTTGTGCCGCTTGGACGGCTGGCGGCGATGTTCGATGCGGCTCCGCCGCGCGCGTACACGCCGGCGCACCTGGAGATAGCGTGGGATCGGCTGGCGACGGCGGCCGCGGCTGCGCAACATCGCCGGGAGGAACACGGTGAGGCGATGTGCCGGCGGCGGGATGAGGTTGACCGGATTGAATGGTGATCGAGGCGACGGTTTGCTCCGGCTTGGCGGAGAAGAGTGTTGTGAAGCGATCATGCGACCAGCGAGAGGTGGAAGCGACGATCACGATTGCGACCGATTCGGCGGACTCTGCCGTCGTGGTGATGTGTTGGGACAACGGGGGCAAGGGCCTGGTGGGTTTGAATGGTGATTCGTCGGAGCGACGGTTACGCGTGCTTCGTCGAGTTACCGGCCGCGTTACGCGAGCGTCTGAGGGTGCTGGATCGGCAGTTTGTCGAGGATCACGCGGCGCAATTGATGGCGATTGCGTATGAGGGGTTGCCGGTTTGCGAGTTCGAGAAGGATCGCGTGATCTCGCGTGAGTTCTTGCAGCAGGGCTACCAGCCGGCCGAGGCGGGGATGATGCGGCACATTCCGGCGGAGCTGATCGCGAGCAGCCCGGACGGTGTCGCGACATGGCAGGCTGCCGGCTTTATCGTGGACGTTGGCCCCCTCTAAGGCGCGTCTGCGCCGGTATGGATTTGCGCAAGCGATGTTAGCGCGGAAGCGGCGAGACGCTGCTTGAGCGGCTCGACTTTCCTTAGCGCGCGGGGCGCCTTTTGGCGTCGCGGGCGGTTAGGAAAGCTGCGTAGCGGTCCCGAAGGGATGCGCCTGGCGCCTTGGGCGGTCTTTGGTTAGCGAACCGGGATTTCGTCTAATTCGTTATCATCGCCGAAATCGACGCGCTCGTAGAACTCTGCGACGGGAACTTCGATTGTGATTTCCGGCATGTGCAGGATATCGTCGCTGGTGAGGGTGGTTGCTTTCCAGGCCTCGTCGGCGTTTTGGCGCTCGAGGACGAGAAGTCCTGCGCTGCTGGATTCGAGGATGACGTAGCGGCGGATGGATGGGATGGCGGCGTATTCGCGGACTTTGATGATGCGATCGATCCGACCGGAGGTAGGGCTCAGGATTTCGAAGACGACGACGACGCCGGGCACGACGCGATCTGTCCCGACGAGTTTGTCGCATGTAATGAGTGCGTCGGGATAGCGGATGGCATTTTCGACGGTAGCGACGCCTGCATCTGGTCCAAGTGGCTGGCATGGTCCAGTTCGCAGTCGGGCATCGAGGGTGCGATGGAGGTTTCGCATGATGACGGCGTGGCGGTTATTTCCGCCGGTCATGGCGACGGGCTGAAAGCCGTCGAATTCGTATCGTCCTTCCTGGGAACTGGCCCAGGCGAAGAACTGATCCTGCGTCCATGGTTTGCGGAGCGGCGCGTTCATGGGTGATAGCATAGCACGGTTTGGCATGGGTTTCTCCATTGATTAGATCGGGCACGGCCGCGTAGCGGCCGCGGGTCCGGCAGCCCCCCATGCTTATGGGGGGCGCGGCCGGAAGGGGGGTGGTGGTGCGAGACGGATGGCTGCCCATGGGGCAGTGCTTGATGTGCCGGCTGTCTGCGGCCGACACGAGAGCGGGTGCCGCTGTGTGCGACGCTCGCTCTCTTCCTTTGGTGGATCGGGAAGGCGGGGGCCGGAGCCCCCGCCGTGGTCTCATTCCCCGAAGGCGCCCAGCTGGGCGGCTGCGCTGGCGCGGCTGAGGTTGGGGGCCAGGCTCGGTGCCTCGTAGGGCTTCCACTCGCTGCCGGTGAGGTGGGCGTAGACGGAGACGGCGCCCTCGGCGGCGGCGAAGAGGGCGTGTGCCTGGAGACCCATTTCGGCGGCGAAAATGCGGGCGCGTTCGGCCCGGCTGTCGAACCCGCTCACACCATCGCGGTCCTCGTCGCGATCCTCGTTGGCGACCTTCATGGTGAGTTCGCGGGCCTGAGTGACCTTGTTGCTGTAGAACTGTCCGGCCCCGAAGGCGGAGCTGACGTAGGCGCCGACGATCCGCTGGAGGTGCATCTCCAGGGCTTTGTCGGAGAGCGGGAGGGTCTGGGAGGCGAGGGCCAGATGCTCTTCGGTGCTTTCGCGGATGCTGGCGGTATCGACGGGCTCGAGGCCGAAGGTGCGTGCGAGGTTCTCGGCGAGGGCGCCGTGGGGGCAGACCGCCATGGCCAGTTCGAGGGTGATAGTCTGGCGGTTCTGGGCGGTGCGGGTGGCGGGCTTCGCGGCGGTCTGGGTGCGGGTGTTGCGGGCCATGATTTCGATCTCTCTCTTCGCCCGAGAGGTTCGCCGGCCCGGTGCCGGCTCTCCCCCTCGGGTGTGGTCGACCAGAACCGAGCGTTGCGGGAGGGGCACCCCTGAGGGCGGCAGTGGTGCGGAAGTTGCGCTTGCAACTTCACGGTGCCGTCCGAACCGTCAGGCGCTTCGCCTGTCATTGACAGCCGGGCTTCTTGGCCCGGCTGGACGGCGAAGCGGGGGTTCCGCTCCCTCGGCGCTCGGTTCAGACCACAACAACCCGAGGGGTGAGTTGGACAGGGTAGATCAGGCGGACCGTGGGTGAAGGCGATCGAGATGCTCAATGGCCCGCAATACCCGCTCTGCCGCCGGAGCCCGCCGGCCGCACTGCCTTGCCGCGATCACCCGCCCGGAAACTGGCTATCCCACTGCCCTTGCCCTGCCCCAGATCTCGGAGCCCCTTTGGCCGTCCTGTCGAGGCTGCTATCCGGGTTTAGCCGAAGTCGAGTACCAGGTCCTTGCCGCCGCCCAATGCCGCCGGCAAGGCGCGGATCCCGCACCGGCGGATGTCGGCACTCATCGCGTGGGCACCGCCGGGGCCGGGCGCTCTACGGCGAGGTCAACCAGACCGTCGCCACGGCCGTGGTCGCCAACGAGGATCGTGACGACGACAGGATGTGCGGGTGTCGGCCGGGCAACACCGTCGCAGAATTGC
>JAQGHW010000015.1 GCA_028291505.1 Rhodopila sp.
TCACCCTTAACGGTTTGCGGCATACCGAACTCTCCTTTGTGAGACTACATCCTGACCCAGCGGCGTCCCGCTATCCAGTCTTAGACAACGGTGCGGAGCGCATGGGAAGAAGCCGGACCGCTACGCCGGGGTGGCTCCGGGAAAACGGCGCCTCGCGACGCCGGAGCGGGTGGACCCTGGCGAACTCATGGTTTTTCGAACCGGTTGACGGCCATCGAGGCGCGCCGGGTGTTCGCGGTGCTTGCTTCGGTGCCCCCGGGAGAACACGAAACCATGGCCGTGAAACTTAACAATTCGGCATTCGACCATGCCAGGCACCTGATCGCCGAAGGGAAATTTATTGCGGATAAGCGGGACGACCGGAGCGACCATCAGCCTTCAGCGGCTACGAGAACGCGTTCATCCGACTGCGCGGCTACACCGAGTTCGGCAGTGGCATCCTGGGATCGATGACGAGAAGCCTGCATCGACCAAGGGACACTATGAATTCCCACACGGGGATTTCCTGAATGTCCATCGTTGCGCGGTGCTGCGCCGGTTTTCCCAGCCGGTCAAGCTCTGGCGATCAAGCCGCGACCCACTCATCCTCCTGCTGAATCACCCTCTCCAGCAAGCGCAGCACGTCGCTTCCCGTTGTCGCCCGCGGGCCGGTGGCGGTAGCATCGCAAAGCAAAGGCGCCAGCGGGTCTACCCCCTCCGCCGACATCTGCCCGCTGAACCCCATCGACCAGTCCGGAAAGCTGCGACGCTCCGTCGGCGTGAAGCTCAGCACCGTCACGTCGGCATGGCGCGGGTCGGCGCTGATCTGCTCGAAGGTGTGTTCGACGATCTCACGCGCGCCCTCCAGCACCTGAGCGAAACCCGAGGAGGTGAACAGCAGCGCGCCCGTGATGTCATTCGCCTTGTTATGGCTGCGAGCGACGCTCAGAATCTCGCGGATCGAGTCTTCCATGACCGCATCCGGCAGCACCTGCCGGATGACGTTGCGGCTACAGTATATCAACCGATATAACGCCCCGGACATATTCATCTTCTTCATGATGCGTGCGGTTCTCATAATGTTTTCGTACTGTCATGCGACGCGGAGGCAAATCGGATCAGGAACGCATCTATCTCCGCCGCCGGCATCGGTTGGCTGAGCAGGTAGCCCTGGATGTCGGTGCACCCATGGGTCCCGACCAGGTCGGCCTGATGTGGCGTCTCCACCCCCTCCGCGATGGTGGTCATCCCAAGCCCGGCACCAAGCGCCGCGATGGCGCTGATCATCGCCGCCGCCTCACCATCGGCCGCCAGATCGGCGACGAAACTCCGATCGATCTTGATCTTGTTGAAGGGAAACGAGCGCAACTGGCTGAGTGACGAATAGCCAGTGCCGAAATCGTCCATCGCGATGTGGACGCCACTCGCCCGCAGCCGGTGCAGCGTGTCGAAGACGGCAGCCACCGGGGAAAGCAGCGAACTCTCGGTGATTTCCAGTTCCAGGCGTTCAGCGGCCAGTCCAGATGATTCCAGCGCCGCCTCGACCGCTTTGAACAGCCGCCCCTCATCTTGCAACTGGCGTGGCGAAACGTTCACCGCCACGGACAACGGCGCCGGCCACCGCGCCGCCTCCTGGCACGCGGTCCGCAGCACCCATTCGCCCAGCGCGACGATACAGCCGATCTCCTCCGCCACCGGAATGAACACCACCGGCGGGACATTGCCAAGCACCGGATGGTTCCAGCGCAACAAGGCCTCGAACCCGGTCAGCGTCTGGGTTCGGATATTCAACTGCGGCTGATACGCCAGCGACAGCTCACCCATCGCCAGCGCCTTGCGCAGGCCGGTCTCCAGGTCCCGCCGAGCCAGTGCCTCGGCCGCCATCGCCGGCACGAACACCCGCCAGGTTCGCCGGCCGGCGCGCTTCGCCTCATACAGCGCCAGTTCGGCATACCGCATCAGGTCGTCGCCCGATGCCCCATGCTCCGGGAACCTGGCGATGCCAAGGCTGGCACCGATCGTGACGATGTTGCCTTCGACCAGGAACGGACGCGACAGGATATCGATCACGCGTGCGGCCAGGGGTTCAGCCCGCTCCGTGTTGGGCAGCAGGATAACGAACTCATCGCCACCCAGCCGCACCAGCAGGTCCTCATCCCGCGTCACCCGGCGCAGGCGTTGCGCGACGAGGCAAAGCAGTGCGTCGCCGATCGAATGACCCAACGTGTCGTTGATCGACTTGAAGCCGTCGAGATCGATCATCAGCACGGTGTGCCTCGAATCGGCTTCGGCATGGTCCACCAGGTCACGCAACACATCGTTGAAGTGCCGGCGGTTGCTCAGCCCGGTCAGTGCATCCAGCCAGGCGACGCCGCCACCATGCGCCGACGGATTGCGCCCGGCCGCCACGGCAAGTTTCCCGTCGTCGATGACCAGCATCCACCGGTCGGATCCGATCCCGTACACCTGGATCCCGATCCTGACGTCCCGCCCCAGGGATATCCGCAGGCAACTGTCCGGATCGGTCCGATCGCCGGCCGCGATATGGGTCGCGGCGAACGCAATGATTCCGTCCCGCTGCGGTTCGGTAAGATGGATGACGCCCTTGAGGATTTCCGCGAGCGAGGGGATTTCCGCGGCCATCAGCGGCGAGACACCGAACAGCCGGGCGGCATGCTCGTTCCAGAACAGCAACCGCACGTTCGCGTTGATGACCGCCACGCCCAGTGGCAGGTACCCAAGCACCGTGTTCGCCAGCCGCGCGCCAGCTCCGTTGCGTGCGGCGGCAACGCCGTGGGCCCGCTTTGAATTCGGCTTGGCATACGTAAGGCCGTCCGATGCAGACTTCGCCCAGGCTTCTCGCACCGTCACCTCCCGCTCATCCGCAGCCACAACGAGGGATGATCCTACCCGGCGGGCCTTACCGAACCGTTAACGCCGGTGGTTTTCGCGTCAGGAATTTCAGCCTGCTCCGCGATCGACGTGACGGATCCGGCTTCGCAGCTGCGCTTGACCGGGGGGGAACCCCGCCCTAAAGCCGCACCATGAGCGAATCACACACTCACGTCATCACCGATATCGCCGCGGCGACCGAACAGGCCCACGTCCTCGCCCAGGCCTTGCCGTTCCTGCGCCGCTATGCCGGTGCGACCGTGGTGGTGAAATACGGCGGTCACGCGATGGGTGAGGAGCACCTCGCTCAGCAGTTCGGCAACGATATCGCCCTGCTGAAGCAGGTCGGCTTAAACCCCGTCGTGGTGCATGGCGGCGGCCCGCAGATCAACGCGATGCTGAAACGCCTGGCGATCCAATCCACCTTCATCGACGGTCTGCGTGTCACCGACGCGGCAATGGTGGAGGTGGTGGAGATGGTGCTTGCCGGCACGGTCAATAAATACGTGGCGGGATTGATCACCCAGGCCGGCGCGCTGGCGGTGGGTATATGCGGCAAGGATGGCGGGATGATCCGCGCCAAAAAGCTGCAACGGACCAAGGTCGACCCCGGCAGCCGTATCGAGCGCGAACTGGATCTTGGTTTTGTCGGCGAACCAA
>JAQGHW010000035.1 GCA_028291505.1 Rhodopila sp.
GCCGCCTGACCATCCCCCAGGATTTTGCATGCTCTCGTTGACATGGCCGCGAGCAGACGGCGTTCGCGCTGGGGCGCACCGACGCCGGTTCTTCTCTTGACGCCGAAGCAGGACCGGGTGTGGACTAACGGCGCGCCGCGAATGTTTGGCCGAACCTCGATCCTTCGTAGCCGCCGCGACGCGCCTGAAGCCGGTGAACCCAAGAACGCCGGTCGCTCTTAGACTATCAATATTTGATCATGGGGAGCGAAGTTCAATGCAATCGTGCAAATACCTCCCCGTCTTTGGGTTCACTGCCGTACTGCTCGCCATTGCAGTCAACATGGCGATGGCGGCGCAGGACAAATACACGGTGACAGTACCGGGCGGGCTCGCGTTCTCGGAGTTCAGGGGATATGAGGACTGGCAGTCCGTTTCCGTCAGCAAGACCGAGCACGCGTTCGCTATAATCCTTGCCAATCCAGTAATGATCGAGGCGTACCGATCCGGCATCCCCGGCAACGGCAAGCCGTTCCCCGATGGCGCCAAGATCGCGAAGATCCATTATAAGCCGGTGAAGAGCGCGGAGGCGCCCGATCCAACGACAGAGGTGCCGGGCACCTTGCTGAATGTCGACTTCATCGAGAAGGACAACAAGCGGTTCCCGGACGGTGGCGGATGGGGCTACGCCGCGTTTAACCACGACGCCGCGTCCGATACCTTCGCGCCTGCTACCGAGAACGACACGCCGCCGCAGGCGAACGACGCCAAGTGCGGGGTCGCGTGTCACACGATCGTACAGGCAAAAAATTACATTTTCACTGAGTATCCGAAGAGATAAGCGGAAGGTTCGGTTCTGTCAGCCCTCGCGCCATCAGGACCGAAACGAACAATTCTCGTGATGCCTCAGGGCTAGATGCCAACATTTTGTACCGCGCCGGCCGTCTAGAGCGCAACAAAACTGCCTGAAAAACGCCATTGGCGCGAGGGCTGACAGAACCCGCCATAGGGCAACTCCGGCATGGTTCACGCGCTGACACTCTGCAGCGGGAATTCTAACGATCATCAAGCCGGCACGCGCAGCTCCTCCATCGTCATCTCGGATGAGGAGATGGCCTCGTTCAATATTCACCGCGCCGAATTTCATGGCGAGTGGAACTACACGATCCGGCCAATCAATCGCTCAGAAAGAGCGGTTGATTCCTGACGATCCCTAAGTGGCACGCCGGCGCTCACGCTTTGGCGCCTTCTGCCTATTCTCGATCACGGGGATGGCCGTTGGCTCCCGCCGCTCTTCACTCATGATCCGGCCGTTCACGAAGGTGAGATGCAGCACGCCGCTCCAACCTGCGGGCACCAAACTGTCCAGCGCGGTGGACAGGCCCGGCTCGGCTGCGCCAACCGGCGCCGTGAGCAGTGCGGCCAGCTTGCTGCCGATTGGCGAGCCGAGCCCGGTGCAGGGGTCAGGCCCGACCCGAGCCCGGTAGAAGCCGTTGTCGCCTTGTGTGATGTCGGTGAAGCAAAGGTGGTTTGCCCAAAGCTTCGGCGTCACGAAGCCGAGCTTACGGCCGAAGGCGGCGAACAGCCCCGCGTAAAGCGGCGCAACCGCGCTGGTGCCGCCCACGACCATGGCCGCCCCGTGTATGACGACCTCGTAGCCAGTATTCGGGTCGGCGTTCGCAGCGACGTCCGGCACCATGCGTCCCGGACCGTGCGGCGCCCCGGCCTGCCAGGGTTGCGGACGAAAGAGGCTTGAGAAGCCCCCGCCGGTGCCGTGACCGTTCGGATTGCCGGGGTCCTCGTTCCAGACGATTTCGGCGTCGCGGCTTTTGCGAGTACCGCCGCAGCCCACGATGTGGGGACAACTCGACGGCAGGTCGACGTTGGCGGGGTCCGGGCCGCCGTCGCTCGAATCGTTGTCTCCGGCCGCGGCGAAGATCACCATCCCGGCCTTGGTCGCCGCCAGCGCGGCACTGTCGAGCCCCGCCGCGAGATCTTGCCCGAGTTGCTGCGAGGCATTCCGCCAAATCGCCTCGTCGGCGCCCCAGGAGATCGAGCAGGTGTCGCAGCCATCGGCGGCCGCGGCCCGGATTCCGGCCGCGATCGCGCTTGGGTCGTTGCCGACCCAATAGACCCGGATGGTCGCCGACCGGCCAGTGGCGACCGCGTAGGCCACCGCGGCGATCTGAATGTCGAGGGTGACCTCGGCGTCAGCACCCGGGTCACCGCCGGGCTGACTCGGTGCGTTGCGACCCCCGTTGACCGACACATCGACGATGGAGGGAGCGTCCTGGCCGATCGCGCGGAAGAACTGCTCCATGTCGCCGGCGATCCAACCGCCGCCCAGCTCGACGATGCCAATGACGCCGCCGCCCGCCAGCCCCGTCGGCCAGTCGTAAGCGCGGCAAAGGTCGGGGACTCGCCACACCTGCGCCGGCTGGGTTCGGGGCGTCAGCACGCCGTCGCCGCCGCTTGGAAACTTCACGTAAGGGCGGCAGAACTGAAGCTGGTGGGCCAGCCTCTGCCGGGTCACGAAGCGTGTCGTCGCGCTGTCGTAAAACACAGACAGGTCGGCCTTCATAGCGGTGCGGGACGGACCGTCGAGATAGACCATATGCCCCGAAGGGTAGTTCCGCACCGTGATGTTGGCGCGAACGGCCGCGTTGGCGAGCGGCATGGCGGCCAGCGTCATTGCCGTCTGATAGAAGGGCGTGACAGAATCGTAGAAGCCGTTGGCCGAGAAGACTTTCAGATCGGGGTTGAGCGCCATCGTGGCGGCGAGGTCGCCGGCCGTGTAGAGCACGACGTTGCCGTTCACGTCCTTGCCCTTTTGGGCGCCGGTCGGGTCGACATGTGCGAAGTTCCAGAACCGGAAAGTCTGGTCATTCAGGTCTGTGAAGGGCGAGATCGAGACGTATTTCAGTTCGTCGTTGAGGTAGGTGTTCCACATCGCCGTGTAGACGCCGCCCACCGCCGTCATGGTCGGGTCGTTGCCGCCGGAGGCAGGATCAATGCTCGCCGCGATCCCGGTGTCGATGGCGGTCGCTCTCCCGTCGTAGCCGCCGAGCGCGAGTCCTTGATCCTGGAGCAGCGCCGAGAGGAACAGCAGGCCGATGCTGTTGCCTGCCGAGACATCCAGCCCCCACGAAATCAGAACGACGGGCGAGATGCCGAGGATTGCGCTGAGGGTTTTCAGTACGTCCTGGTCGATCTTCGGAAACGCGCTCTTGGCCGGGCCGTACGGGCCGGCCGCGAAGGCGGTGACGGTTTGCATGAACGCGGGCAGGTCGGGCGGGGGTGGGGTGAGGGTGACCTTCCGGTGATACCAGGCGTCCGCCGCAAGCGTCGGCAGCAGCCCGACGGCGTTCCCGGTCTGCGCGTAGTCCAGGATGGACGATTGCAGCGTGATGCCATTGAGGTCGACGCCATCCTCGTGCAGCAGCCACGCGAGCACGCAGCTACGTGCCGTGCCGTAGGACTCGCCGAATAGGAACCTCGGCGAGTTCCAACGGTCGTAGACCGTCAAGTAGCGCTTGATGAAATCCTTGATGGAGCGGGCGTCCTCGTCGACGCCCCAGAACTCGCGATTCGTGTGAGGGGCGACCGCGGCCGAGTAACCCGTTCCGATCGGGTTGATGAAGACGAGGTCGCTGCGGTCCAGCAGGCTGTCCGGATTATCCTCGATCGTGTAAGGTGGCGGAGGCGTAAAATCGGGCAGGCTGGTCTTGATCCGCCGCGGCGCAAACGAGCCGAGCAGCAGGAACACCGCCGAGGACCCGGGACCGCCGTTGTAGAAGAAGCTGACGGGACGGGCGGCCTGGTCCCTGCCGTCCACCGTGAACGACACGTAGAAGAATTTTGCGTTCGGCCGGGCCGTTGAGGACTCAACGGTGACAAGGTGCCCGACCCGCGCCGTGTAGGGGATGGTCTTGCCGTCGATTGTGGCGACGTGGTGCGTGACGGCGGCCTGCTCGGTGGTGTCGCTCACCGACGCGTCCGGCCCGCTGCCGTAGGGCGTGGTGTCGATCAATGGCTGATCGGCGGGGTGCTGGGGATTGTCGGCCATGCACGCGCTCCTCTGCTGAACTGCCCGGCTCGGCAGCCTTTAGCGGGGGGATGGTGGCGCGATGAGGCAGCGCTGTCACGTATGGCGCGAGTGCCCGGACCGCACAAGCATATCGGGACCTGTTACGCGGATAGCATTATGGCCAACAACGCTATGTGCTGCACCAGCAGGTCGGACGCATGCCGAACCGATCAGCACTGCAGCAACCCCAAAAACTTGCCAACATGCAAGCCGTCCAGACCGGGTCGGAATTCAGCGGTAGCGGGTCACGGCAGTTATCCCAACCATTAAGTCCGCGGATGTCGGCACCGCCCTCGGAAGTTAGGTCCAGTACAGGACCTTTGCCGCGGGCAGCCATCGCGCAATCGACCCTTCTATCGCCGCTCGCATGGCCACCATCTGGTCGCGCGGAAACACGTATTTGACGGATCTGTTGCAAAGTTAGCTTTCCGGTACGATTAAAGAATATGAAGCCGCTGATTGTGCTCTGTTATTTTGTTGCGATTAGCTCCCAAAATCGAGCTTTGCAACAGAGCCCGCGGAAAAGTGGAGTGCGCCGTGCAGACCGCCCATGCATTCGGAGCCGAACACTGCCAGCCGGATACGGCTTTGATCAGCGCCCGCGCCCTATGTCTATCGCCCGAAGGTGGGGCGCTTTCACCAAGCGTGACACATGACGATCGTCAACACCCGCTATCGACCCAAGCGCCCGGCCAAGAAGGCTATGCCTGCCACGATCAAGGGCAGTCGGATCGTTAGCGCACGCAAGCCCGGCAAGGGTGCCCGGACCCTCCGAGAGCCCGTTGATGATCCAGAGGCGGACGCGCGGGTTAAGGCGTTCTTTTCCCGAGTGATCTGGCCCAGGTCAGAGCCGTAGATCCGGGTTACTCACCGCCGGCATCCTGTCCGACATCACCTCGGTCGCCACCACCACCACCGCACCGGCGATTGCCACGTGTCGTCCATGCGGTCTCACGTTTCCCGAACGAAGGAACCTATGAAAGCATGAATATCAACACGTGTGAAGGGTGCTTATCGCGTGTTGATTGAGGAAGGGCGAACGACTTTGATGCCATGTCACGTATCGTGTCGGATGCCGTCAATGATGAGAAGTCGGTGCCTCAGACCGTGATTCGGATTCTGCCGACGCGGCAGATTGGTCAGAAGCGTGGCTTCGGCAATCCGGTCGGTCTCGCCGGCGGACCTCCGGCCGACGTTGCGATCGATCGTCCCCGGTCCGAACCGCTTGGATGGAATGTCTCCAGCCTGAATGACCATAGGGGCTGGGTTCCGGCGGAGGAAGCGCCATCGGCGTTTGCTTGATGATCACCGCCGGAAACGGATCTATGCCCGTCTCCCGCTCCAGCACGGCGATCGACTGATAGACGCATATGGGGCTGTCGACATTCGTGCAGCTATAGGCAGCTGCACCCCGGGCGGCTGGGTCGTAAACCGCCTTCCACGTCGAGGTCGGCACTCGGACGCGCCCTTTCAGCGACAGCACCTCGTCGCCCT
>JAQGHW010000835.1 GCA_028291505.1 Rhodopila sp.
CACCGTGGCAGGCCCCCACCGTGGCAGGTCTTGTGCGGGAGAGATGGCCGAGCGGCTTAAGGCGCACGCTTGGAAAGCGTGTGTGCGTGAAAGCGTACCCAGGGTTCGAATCCCTGTCTCTCCGCCAGATATCCCGGATGTCTGCGCTTCTTGAAACGATCCGCCCTTCAGCCCCTCCTCTAATCCCGCGGATAAACAGCGGATAGAAGCGCACCGAAACCGGCCTGCAAACGGGCTTATGCGGTCGAGACCCCGACGTCGAGTATTTCCCAACGATGGAGGCGGACATGGCGGCTGTCCTCTTCCAGACAGACAACGCAATAGACCTCGTGCGCGGAGAGTAAGTGGCCGTGCTCCCCGTCGCCGAAACCACATTCCGGCCATTGGAACTGCCAGAAGGCTTGGCTGACCGTACCTTGGATATCGAACCACGACCTTAGGATTGGGACCCGAGTCGCTCAGGGACGCGCCCCCCATCGGATGGTTCGGGCGGCAGCGTATCGAGGGGAAATGCCGCCGCATCTCGACCGCGGCGAAAAGCGGAGCTATCACCTCAACGCATGCGGCTCAATGGTTCCTGCGCTAAGCGCATAAGTCCCATGCTGCGATGCAGCATTATCATCCATCCTGCGGACGCCCAACTATCCCTCCATCGAAGCCGGACATCTCGCCCGACCAAAGATGGAGAATTCCGATGAAGAACCTGATCCTTGCCGCTTTCGCAGCCCTGAGCCTGACCGCTGCCATTGCCCCCGTCGCGAATGCCGCCGTGTTCCATAACGGCAGCACGGTTGCCGGGGATGCGGCCGCCACCCGGATGCAGCAGACCGGCCAGCTCTAAGGGGCGGGCCGTCGCGGAAGCGACATCCCACAGACCAATTGCAAAAAGGCCGGGTCATTCCCGGCCTTTTTGCCGTCTGCACGGTTGCGGGGCAATCCGCCGTTGATGGCCCCCGCGCCGCAGATCCCGCGTCCCCCCGGCTAACGGTTGGTCCCGGCCTGTACCTTGGCCCAGGTGTCGCGCAGGGCGACGGTGCGGTTGAATACCGGGCGTCCTGGCTGGGAGTCGGGGTCTAGGGCGAAGTAACCGGTCCGCTCAAACTGCACCGCCTCGCCGACCGGGGCGTCCAGCAATGCCGGTTCCACCAGGCAGCCGCTCAGCACTTCCAGCGAGTCGGGATTAAGGTCGGCCAGCGCATCGCCGTCCGCGCCGGGGTCGGGGCGGTTGAACAGGTGCGAGTAAAGGCGGATTTCAGCCGGCACCGTGTCGGCCGCGGCGACCCAGTGCAGGGTGGCCTGGACCTTACGGCCATCCGGCGCATTGCCGCCCTTCGACGCTGGATCGTAGGTGCAACGCAGGGCGACGACCGCGCCGGATGGGCCTTTTTCGACGCTCCGGCAGGTGACGAAGTAGCCGTAGCGCAACCGGACCTCTTTGCCGGGCGACAGCCGGTAGAACTTCTTCGGCGGGTTTTCCATGAAGTCGTCCTGCTCGACATAGAGTTCCCGGCCGAAGGTTACCGAACGCACGCCAGCGTCAGGATTGTCGGGATGATTGCGGGCTTCTAGCGTTTCCGTCGTGCCTTCAGGATAGTTCTCGATAATCAATTTCAGCGGCCGCAACACGGCCATGCGACGAGGGGCGATCGGGTTCAACGTGTCGCGGATCGCCGAATCGAGCATGGCGACATCCACCGTGCTGTAGGCGCGGGCGACGCCGACGCGGCCGACGAACTCCCGCAGCGCCGCGGCCGGAACACCGCGTCGCCTGATCCCGGCGATCGTCGGCATGCGCGGGTCATCCCAGCCGGTGACGTGCTTGTCGGTCACCAGCCGGGTCAGATGGCGCTTCGACAGCACGGTGTAGCTGACGTTCAGCCGCGCGAACTCGTATTGCCGGGGGCGGGACGGGACCGGCAGGTGTTCGATCAGCCAGTCGTACAGCGGCCGGTGATCCTCGAACTCCAGCGTGCAGACGGAGTGAGTCACGTGCTCGATCGCGTCCGACTGGCCGTGCGCGAAGTCGTAGGTCGGGTAGATCGACCAGGCGTCGCCGGTGCGCGGGTGATGCGCGTGCAGGATGCGGTACAGCACCGGATCGCGCAGGTTCATGTTACCCGAGGCCATGTCGATCTTGGCGCGCAACACACGGGCGCCGTTGGGAAATTCCCCCGAACGCATGCGGCGGAACAGGTCGAGGTTCTCGTCGACCGAGCGATAGCGGAATGGACTGTTCTGGCCTGGTTCAGTCAAGGTGCCGCGCTGGGCGCGCATAGCCTCAGGCGGCGTGTCGTCCACGTAGGCATTGCCGGCGCGGATCAGGTGCTCCGCCCACGCGTAAAGCTGCTCGAAGTAGTCCGAGGCGTAGTGAAGATGCTCGCCCCAGTCGAAGCCGAGCCAGCGAACGTCACGCTGGATTGAGTCGATGAAAAGCTGCTCCTCCCGCGTTGGATTGGTGTCGTCGAACCGCAGATGGCAGGCGCCGCCGAACTCGCTGGCGATGCCGAAATTCAGGCAGATCGACTTGGCGTGTCCCAGGTGCAGAAAGCCGTTGGGTTCGGGCGGGAAGCGGGTAACCACGGTTTGCGTGCGTCCGGCGTCCAGGTCGGCCTGCACGATGTCACGAATGAAGTCTCGCCCTACTTCGGTTGGCGCCGCTTCGAGTGGGGCTGCTTCGGTCGGGGCCACCCCGGTTCGGGCTGCTTCGGCTTCGGTCGTCTCGGTACCCACCATGCCTCCGGTTCCAGGTTCCGCCACCGGCGCGGCGGTGCGGAGTCTCAATATATGTGTCCGTCCTGGCAAACCCAGGTGCCGGTTCGGATCGCGCGGCACTCACTACACAACTGGCACAGGTTTGGCGACCTTTGCCGGGCGAGGATGGGCCATGCGGGCGCGGACCCGCTCCCGGTGGGCGGTGTAAAGGCCGCTGGCGATGATGATGCCGGCGCCCGCCAGCGTCCATTCATCCGGCAGGTTGCCGAACACCAGAAAGCCCAGGACGGTCACCCACAGCAACTGGACGTAGAAGAAGGGCGCGAGCAGGGATGCGGGTGCCAGCCGGTGCGCCAGGATGACCATCCACTGGCCGCCGGACGCAAGGACGCCCAGGATCAGCGACAGTCCCAGTTGCCTGGGGGTGGGCCAGATCGCCTCCAACGGCAGCATCAGGGTCAAGACGGCGGTGCCGATCGCGGCGGACCACAGGACGGTGGTCCGGGATGTGTCGGAGGTGCTGATCTTGCGGGTGATGATCAGCGCCAGGGCCCAGCAGAAGGCGCTGGCCACGCCGAACAGGGCGGCCGGCTGGAAGCCGCCCACGCCGGGCCGGACGACTATCAGCATGCCCAGCATGCCGGCCGCGACGGCAGCCCAGCGGCGGGGGCCGACGGTTTCCCCCAGCAGCGGGATCGACAGGATGGTGATCAGCAGCGGCGACAGGAAGCTGATGGTGGTCGCCTGCGCCATGGTCATCTGGCGGACGCCGTAGACGAACAGGACGGACGATCCGGCGACGCACAGGCCGCGGACAATCTGCAGGCCGGGGTTGCGCGGTCGCAGGTGCTGGTGCGGATGGCGGCCGGCGAGGATCATCGCCATCGCCAGGAACAGGATGTAGCGGATCCAGAGGAACTCGACGATCGGCAGGCTG
>JAQGHW010000101.1 GCA_028291505.1 Rhodopila sp.
GGAACCGCTGCCAGAGGGTGCCGCCTCGATGCCCGGCGTGATCATCCCGCGCAAGACGGTGAACGAACTACGGAAACTGCTCGATGAGGTGACCGGCAACGTGGACGTGGCGCTGTCCGACACCCGCATCCAGTTCCGCGCCGACCAGATGCTGCTGACCAGCAAGCTGATCGACGGCACCTTCCCGGAATACGAGCGCGTTATCCCACGCGGCAACGACAAGGTGCTCCGCGTCGGCAAGAAAGACTTCGCCGATGCGGTTGCTCGGGTGGCGGCGATCTCCTCGGAACGGTCGCGCCCGGTGAAGCTGTCGCTGGCGCGCGATCTGCTGGTGCTGTCGGCTTCCAGCCCGGAACAGGGCACCGCCACCGAGGAACTGGACGGCGACCATGTGAAGTATGACGCCGGTCCGCTGGAGATCGGCTTCCAGGCGCGCTACCTGAACGACATCACCGACCAGATCCCCGAACAGGTGGAATTCCGCTTCTCCGATGGGTCGGCGCCCACCGTGGTGCAGGACGCCGGCGATTCCAGCGCGCTGTATGTGCTGATGCCGATGCGGGTGTAGCGGGGCACCCGGCTTACACCTGTTTCGCTATCGGCGTTCGGAGCGACCCGGGTGCATCCAGCGCCTCTGACGAAATCGGCGAACGGACCACCGTTTGCAGGATCACCGCGCCCAGGATCGTGATCCCCGCGCCGATTGCCAGCGCGATCACGAACGATCCGGTCAGGTCAACCACCATCCCGGTGACCAGCGGCGACACCGTCCCGCCGATGTAGCCGCCGAAATTCTGGATGCTGGCGACCGAGGTGCAATAGGACTGCGGCGCCACCGCGGTGATCAGCGTCCACTTCCCGGCGATCCCCAACGACAGGAAGAACATCGCAGCCGAGATGAAGATCACCGCCTCGGTCGCATTGCCCGCGGTGGTCGCGACGATGGTGAACAGCCCTGACGCCAGCAACCCAAGGATCGACGGCAACCGCCGGCTGGCGACGATCTCCATCCCGCCACGGGCGAACCGGTCGGTGATCCAGCCGCCCGTCCAGGCGCCCAGTACCGAGAAAATCAGCGGGATCATCGCCAGGAATCCGGTCTTGGCGATGCTGATATGCTGCTGCATCTCCAGGTACGCGGGCAGCCAGGTCTGGTACATCCACACCGCATAACCGCTGCAAAACGCGCCCAGCATCAGCCCCCACATGGAGCGGAAGCGGAACAGCCGCCCCCAGTTGCGCAGTTCCACCGGCGCCTCGGCGGCTCGGTTTTCCGCCAGATAGGCTTCATCCCCTGGCTCCAGCAGCGTCTTGGCCGGGTCGCGATAGACCTTGAACCACACCAGCGCGCCGAACACCCCGGCGATGCCCATGGTAACGAACATCGTCCGCCAGCCGAAGCCGAGCATCAGCGCGGTCAGCAGCGGCGGCGCGATGGCCGGGCCGATGCTGCCGCCGGAGTTGTAGACGCCCGTCGGCCTGCCGCGATCCTTGACGTGGAACCAGTCGCTGGTGACCCGGACCGCACCCGGGAAGGCCGGGCTTTCGGTCGCGCCCAACGCGATGCGGGCCCACATCAGTTGGGTGTAGCTGCCCGCCAGACCGCCGGCCGCCTGCGCCGCGGACCATGCCACCAGGGCCAGCCCCACCAGATAGCGCGGACCAAGCCGGTCCAGCAGGAAGCCGACGGGGATCTGGAAACAGGCGTAGGTAATCGACCAGAAGGATTGCAGCGCGCCGATTGCCGTGGCGTTGATGCCGAACTCCTGCCGGATCGTCACGTTGCCGATCGCCAGCGTCGAGCGGTCGATATAGTTCAGCGCGATGGCGGCGGTCGCCAATCCGATCGCGATCCATTGCATCCGCCGCATCCTGGGCGAAACCCGGTGCGACACCGACGACACGGCCATGCTTCCCCCGCATTATTGTTGTCTTGTCAGTCTTGTTGTTGACTGCTCCTGGACCGATCCCCGCACGGTTTGCACGTGCTGGCAAGGGGCGACGGCCGGATCGGACCGGCTGCTCATCCCGATTCAGACCATGCGGATGATCCTCGGTTTCGACGGTGACTCCCAGGGCTATGAATTTGATCGCTGGCAATTACGTCGGACAGGGCTGGCCATTCGCGGCACATAAGACACGACAATCCGCTTGGTCGCCGCGGGCAATGCCGCTCGGCGGGATACTAATCTGTGCGGATCTAGGTAGTTTCCGAGGATATGTCGGGCGATGTCCGTCGGCTATTGTGACAGTCGAATGTTTCACCGGTGGGTGGTGTGCTGAAAGTCCTGATCGCTGAAGACGACCTTATGATCGCCGATTTGATCGAAGCATCCTTGCTGGACCACGGCTACCAGGTGAGCGGCATCGCCCGTACCGTAGCCGAGGGGGTCGCATTCGGTCGCGCGGATCGCCCCGATCTTGCCATCATCGACATGCGGCTGGCAGATGAGGGGCTTGGTTCGGAAATCGTCGCTCAATTGCAAGATGGTCCTCGCATTGGCGTCCTGTACGCGAGCGGGAACATCAACCACGTCATCAGGTCGGCGGACGGCGACGCCTGCATCGCCAAGCCTTACCACATCAGCGACCTTTTGCGCGCGTTGAGGATCGTCGAGCAGATCGTCAGCAACGGCACCGTTCCACCACCCTTTCCGCGCGGATTCTATTTGTTGAACGCAACAAAACTTTCTATCGAGGCGCCGTCGCATGTCTGACCTTGCCGCGGAAATCCGAACGCTGCGGCGCCAGCAGGCGGCAATCGCCGGCTTCGGCAGTTTCGCACTCCGGCAGAACGACCTGATGAAGATATTGACCGAGGCGGCCCGGGTTTGCGCCGAAGGGCTGAGCGTGCCGTTCTGCAAGGTCTGCCGCTACCGCACTGAGGAAAATGACCTGCTGATCGAGGCGGGATTCGGCTGGCACGAAGGGGTCATTGGCCACGTCGTGTCTCGCGCCGACGAAAGCTCGCCGCAGGGGCGCGCATTCATTACCGGAGAACCATCAATCTGCAACGATTTGCGCCAGGACAACAGCTTCAAGCTGCCGGCGTTCTACGGCGAGCATGGCATAATCTCGACCATCGACGTGGTGATCAAAGGCGACAGCCAGCCGTACGGCATATTGGAAATCGATAATAATCAGCAACATGATTACGACGAGCACGACATCAATTTCCTGACTGGTTTTGCAAATGTCCTCGCCGAGGCCGTCGCCACGTCGGCGCGTCTGTCGACACTTCGGGTCACCCTGGAAGAAAAAGATCGGTTGCTTGACCAGAAGAAGGTCCTGGCCGAAGAGCTCCAGCACCGGGTCCGTAACAATATGCAGCTTGTCTACGGAATGCTGAGCAAGCAATTGGACGACACGGAAGATGCGGCGGGAAAGCGCGGGATCAGGTCGATAGCGCGCCGCGTGTCCACACTGGCGCAGGTTTATGACAATCTGCTTGGTACCGAGATCGGGCGGACGACCGATTTCGGCAACTATGCGCAATCGCTATGTCTGAACATCGCCGAGATACAGGCGACGAACATCGTCCTTCGATGCGATTGCGAACCACTGATGCTCGATTTGGATACGGTGACCGCGTTGGGCATTGTCTTGGCCGAATTGGTTACCAACGCCTACGATCATGCGTTTCCAAACGGCGACGGATCGATAACCGTTTCGGTGCGGGCGCCAGCGAAGGATGCTGGCCACGTCGCCACGCTGACCGTCAGCGACACTGGCTCCGGTTTTGTTCCCGAGTTCGCGAGCAAGCGACACGGACTTGGTCTGGTGCGGCGGCTTATCCAACAGGTTCGCGGAACCCTGGCCGTCAAATCGGATAGCGGCACGGTCTGGAACGTCAAATTCCCAGTGACCCCGGTGAACCCGCTGCCTGCGTGATCGGTTCACCGGCCAGCATTGGCGTCTAACCGATAGCCGCCAATGATCGATGGAAACAGGTTCGCAGCCATCCACGGCTCGGCGCGTCCCGGCCCCCTATCGCCGCACGTGCTGGGAGAGGTGGCGCGGACTCGCCGGGCCATGACGATAAAGCACGTCGTTTCCAGTCATCACGAAGACACTCCAGCCAGGTGCCCCAGCCCGGTGCCCCAGCCCGGTGCCCCAGCCCAGTTCCCCACCCAGTGCCCCAGCCCATTCCAAAAGAATGTTCTCCCTGAACAAAAAAGCACCGCCGTTAACCTTTCCGTAACTGTTTTGTTCTCTTATCGGGGGACGGAAGTTGTCCTTGCGACGGCCACCCGAGCGTCTCGGGCGGGTCAAAAGCTTTCGCGGCGGGAGAACAAGTGTGACAAAAAACCATGGACTGAATGGGCTGACCGATCTTCTGAACACCCCGGACCCTGGCCTGGCGCCATTCGAGGACGGCGGGTCGAATGCTTCGTCCGCGTCGCCGGGAGCCGTCCTGGTTGCCCCACCAGTGCTGACGCAGGTGATGTATCTGGCCGAGACGGCGGGCACCAGCGCGATCAACATTGCGGACATAAACCAGGGTCAGTTAGGCGATTGTTTCTTGCTTTCACCCATTGGCGAGATGGCTTTGTTGAAGCCAACGTCGATATCCAACATGATCCATGTCAACGCCAACGGTACCGAGACAGTCATGCTTTATGAGGCCAGCAATGGCCGTCTCCCGACGTGGGGCACCACGGCATTCAAGGCGGTGTACGAAACGATCAATAATGTGTTTCCGAACTATTCCGTCGACAATGGTGCGACCCAGGACGTTCTGAAGGGGCAGAAGGAGATCTGGCCACAAGTGCTGGAAAAAGCCGTCGCGACGCTGGACGGGGGTTATGGCGCGATAGCGAACGGCGGCAGTCCGCTCATAGCGATGGAGGAATTGACCGGGCACGCGGCCACATTCATGTCTCCGGCCAGCCTGACCTTGGCGGCTTTGCAAAGTTTCGTTGCGGCGGGCGACCTTATCGTCATGGACACGCTGTCCCACGGCGCCCTGCCAAATGGCCTGTTCAACAACCACGCCTACATGTTCGAAGGCGTGACCGGAAGCGGCAGCACGGCCTTGGCCCATTTCGGCAACCCCTGGGGCTTCGCCCAGCCGACGGCAATGCTGGTCTCTCAGCTGTCGCGTGGTTTTAGTGAAGTCGACATCGGTCATCTTTCGTAGGCCGAAGTTCAACGCCGCCGGCGCGGAGGCCACGCATTACGCCGGAGACAGATCTGGTTGGGGCAAAACGTCCGCAGCTGGACTGTTACGTCGCCGCGTGCATCGGGTTATCGTTGTGTCCAGCGATGCCCCGCATCCGGAACCGGACCCTTTGCCGGGGACTGACGTCTTCACGGCGCCACCGCATGACGCCATGTTGCGGCGGTGCTTCGTCTGAACCGCCTCACCCTGACCGACTTCCGTGGCTACACCGCGCTGACCTGGCGCCCGGTGG
>JAQGHW010000127.1 GCA_028291505.1 Rhodopila sp.
ATAGTCGAAATCCTGCTGAATGCGGGCGTCGACGATGCCCGGCACCTTGCGCACCTGCTGCAGGATACGATCGGCGACGGCGTGGTTGGCATCGATGTCGGCGCCGTCGATCTGGACGTCGATCGGAGCCGGCAGCCCGAAATTCAGAATCTGGGTGATCATGTCGGCCGGCAGGGAATAGAAGGTGATGCCGGGGAATTTTTGCGCCAGATCCGAGCGGACCGCCTGGACGTAGCCGGCGGTCGGCCGGTGGTCGGGTTTGAGTGAAACCATGATGTCGGCATCCGCCGCGCCGATCACCCCCGACGAGGTGTGGGTGAGATTGATGGTGCTATAGGGCAAGCCGATGTTGTCGAGAATCGTGTCCATATCGCTTGCCGGAATGATCTTGCGGATGTCGCCCTCGACCAGATCGGCGAGGCGCGCGGTCTCCTCGATACGCGTTCCCGTCTTGGCCCGCATATGCAGGATGAACTGCCCGCTGTCGGTGGCCGGGAAGAAGTCCTGGCCAAGGTATGGCACCAACAGAAAGGCGGATACGCAACACAGCAGGAAGCCCGGAATGAAAATCCCGCGCCGGTGCACTGCCATGGTCAGCGCACCGCGATAGGCCTGGCGTGCCTGGTCGAAACGGCGCTCGAAACCCCTCTGAAACCACACCAGTGGATTGCGCGAGGGACCCGCGTCATGTGGTTTCGCTCGCAACAGATACATCGCCATCGTCGGCACCAAGGTGCGCGACAGCACGTAGGAGGCGAGCATGGCGAACACGACGGCTTCTGCCAGCGGTACGAACAGGTAGCGTGCGACACCACTCAGCAAGAACATCGGCACGAACACGATGCAGATGCAGAGGGTGGAGACCAGAGCGGGGACAGCAATTTCCGATGCGCCCTGCAATATCGATTCGCGCAGGCTGTGCCGTTCCTCCAGGTAGCGCTCCATGTTCTCGATCGTAACAGTCGCATCATCCACCAGGATGCCGACCGCCAGCGCAAGGCCGCCCAGCGTCATGATGTTGATCGTCTGGCCGAGGAAACTGAGCGCCATCACGGATGTCAGGATCGACAACGGGATGGAGACCGCAATGATGATGGTACTGCGCCAACTGCCAAGGAACAGCAGGATCATCAGCGCCGTCAGGCAGGCGGCGATCACGGCCTCACGAATCACGCCGGCGACGGCGGCCTTGACGAAGACCGACTGGTCAGCGAGCGGCTGTATATGCAATTGCGGTGGCAGCGTTTGCTCGACACGGCTCAGCATGCCGCGGATGCCGTCCACCACATTGATGGTCGAGGCATTGCCGGCCTTGAGGATGCTGACCAGCACGCCGCGTCGTCCGTCCTGGCGCACGACATTGGTCTGCGGCGCGAACCCGTCGCTGACCGTGGCAACGTCGCGCAGATAGATCGTGGCATTGCCAACGGTCTTGATCGGAAGGTTGTTGAGCTGCTGCACCGTGCTCGGCGTCGCGTTGATGCGGACGTCGTACTCGAATTGCGAAATCTTGGCCGTGCCGGCCGGCAGCACGAGGTACTGCATCGCCACCGAGTTCAACACGTCAGACGGCGACAGACCTTTCGACTGCAGCAGCGACGGGTTGAGGTTGATCATCACCTGACGCTGCTTGCCACCATACGGATAGGGAATGACCGAACCCGGAACGGTTACCAACTGCGTTCGCAAGAAGTTGAGGCCAAGGTCGTTGAGCTGCTGCTCCGACAGTCCCTGCCCGGAGAGGCCCAGCTGGAGAATCGGCACGCTGGAGGCGCTGAAGTCGATAACCAGCGGCGGCTGCGTACCGGGTGGTAACTGCCGTAACATCATTTGTGATGCAGCCGTAACCTGCGCGTTAGCCGTGTCTATGCTGGAATTCGGCTGCAGGTAGATCTTGACGATCGCCAGACCGTTGTAACTGGTCGACTCGATGTGCTGGATGTTGTCGACCAGTGTGGTCAGGGACCGCTCGTAGACGGTGGTGATCCGGCCCTCCATTTCCTCCGGGGACAGGCCTGTATAAGTAAAGCCCACGGCGATGACCGGAATATTAATGTTCGGAAAGATGTCGGTGGGCGTTGCAAGAATCACCAGCGGACTGAGGATCAGGATCAGCAGCGCAAGCACAACGAAAGTGTATGGCCGATCAAGCGCGGTCCGTACGATCCACATGGATATAGCGTCTCCTCACGATCCGACTGGTACTAATGGGGCGGTGCCGGATCCAGGTCGGGCGGCTGGTTCATGAATGTCAGGCCGGCGCGCGACGCGGCGCCGAAGGTCAAGCGCAGGTCACAAGCTCAAGACGCACGAGCGGGCCGAGAGGTGAGGACGTCGTTTCCGAATCGGCTCAAGGAAGGGATATCGATATCTTCGGTCATTGTCGCTTTCTCATGCTGCACTGCACCAAATTCGGCCTCGCGGCACATGGGGAGTAACCCCACCCACCACCAGAGTGGCGCCGCTACATAGCGGACCCGCTTTTTGGTGGGGGCTGCCGACTATTGACAACGAGGAACCGGTGGGGCGGTGTTGCATGGATCGGCCGTTGGGGTCGGTGGCGTGTTGGGATAGGACGACGGCCCCCTGCTGATCCGGAATCTACCATTCCGTTCAAGGCCAACGCCGACCGCCGGACAGCACCATGGATGTGAACCCATTGTCTCTCCTCGATTCCGCAACGAAGTACAAGCCCATTCTTGCAGCATGGAATTCGCGGGAGAACCCAAAATTCGATAGCATTGCCACGGCGACCCGGTAGCTCAACGAGGAGGCGATGGCGCCCGGCAAAAGCCCTCCGCGCAAGGCGCCCGTCTGCCCGTGGCGTCGCCTGCATGATGACGACGGAACGCGATCGTCCGTCGAAGGCTGTCGCCCGCACGGTCGCCATCATCGAGGGCGCGGTGCCGGATCTTGTGACGGCTTGAGATCTGATCGACCGGTTCCACGGTCTGATCCGATGCCGCAAGAGCGCCGATCTGGAGGCTTGGATCACGGATGCAAAGCCCAGCCTGCTGGCCTCCTTCGCCACCGGCATCATCCACGATCATGCCGCCGCGCGGGCGGCGCTTAGCGAACCTTGGTCGAGTGGACAGACCGAGGGGCAGAACACTAAACTCAAGCTGGCGAAGCGTCAGATGTATGGCCGGGCCAAGCTCGATTTGCTCCGTGCACGCCTGCTCGGTCCACCATGAAGGCAGTCTGCAGCACCAACTTTGCGTCAGAGCCCTTTTCCCATGCCCAATCCCATGCTGGCAGCTTATCCGCTGTTCACGAAGGTTTCTGGGGCGGTCTGAAATAGGAGAGAGGGTCGTCAGGTCTGTACCGGGCGTAACCCTCCAATCTGGAGCTGGTTCCCGTCAAGAGTGTCGTAAGCACCCAATCTCTATACGATTCCAGTCGTTTGTACCATGCCCATTGGCGAATCCCTGCTACCCGCTGAAGAAGATAGGTTAGGAGCCGTCGCGACGTGGTTTCGCCCTGCGTGCTTAGCCCCGTAAAGCGCCGAGTCGGCCCCGTTCACCAAGGCCTCGGGCGCCTCCGACAATCGGGGCATGATCACGGCCGCTCCAATACTAACCGTTACGAAGCCCCATGGACTGCCCGCATGCTCGATGTTTAGAGCGGTTACCGCCAGTCGGACACGTTCCGCTACGTAGATCGCCCCTTCCAACTCCGTGCCGGGCAAAATCGCTACGAACTCTTCGCCGCCATATCGCGCCACGGTATCCCCCGGTCGCCTTACTGCGGTCACTACCGCCGCGGCCACCCGCGCGAGGCATGCATCGCCGGCCGGATGGCCGTAGCGATCGTTGAATGATTTGAAATGGTCGACATCGAGCATCAGTAGGCCGAGCGAAGTTTCCTCTCGCTGGGCGCGGCGCCATTCGCGCACCAGGAAGAGGTCGAAGCTACGCCGGTTGGGAATGCCGGTCAGCGCATCTGTGGCGGCGAGCGATTCGAGTTGCAGATTCAGCGCCCCGAGGTCCTCGTTGGTCCGCGTTAGTTCGGCCAGCAGATGTGATTTCTCATCGGCCCGCGCCTTCTGCAATGCCAACATTTCGTATCCGGCAGCCTCGGCCTGAACGGCGTTGCAGCGCAGCGACTCAATCGCCCTCGCCATTTGGCCCAACTCGTCGGTTCGGCCTTGGAGTGGAACCCCAACGCTGCGGTCGCCGCTGGCCAGGGCGAGGATGATGGTTGTGACCTGCTCAACCGGACGCACGACACGCAGGTCGAACCAGCGAGTAGCGGCCGCCGCGGCGCAGCCGGTCATTAGCAATAGCCCCAACGCCAATAAGAACCGCGTCCGACGCATGATAATGTTGGCGTCGGATTGTCGCAGTGCTTCTTTTAGCGCGCTATTCCGCAGCGGCAGGATGGTATCCAAAATTGGGCGGATGAAGGTCACGAAGCTGTCGGGGGCAAGGTCTAGCGTCCGGCCTCGGTTGGGCACCACGTAGGTCGCATACGCCTCGCCACCGCGGGCCCAGAAGCCACGCTCCACGTCCTTTAGGGCGGCTGTTACATCGGGACTGTCCACCTGGGCGGCGTAGGTGCGCGCTGCCAGCCATTTTTGTTCGATTCGCCCCTTATACCAGGCCAGCGTCTCCGCCGGCTCGCCAGCCATGGGCAAGTGCAGGCCAATATAGCTGATGAACGTCGTCGTCTCACGTCCGCTCCAGTCCCGGAGGTCCCAGGCCAACAGGGCCAGCCGGGTGGCCGCTCCAACCTCCGGATTGTTGACATTGATGCGCATCTGGATCGCCCCGGCCAAGGCGTACGCGGCCTCCTGAACAGCGAACATTTGATGCAAATAGGCGCCAACCAAGGCCGCAGGCCGTTCCGTCTGCGGACGGGTGATGGCCAACAACGCTCCTTGCCGGACGTCCAAAAGGTTGCTTTGAAGTTCTTGTAGGGCACTGGTATCGGGCGGGGCAGCGGCTAGACGGCGCGTATCGGAGAAACTTATGTCAACCAATCCGGTCTGACGCCGGATAAGAGCCAACTCCTCTGGCGTTGCGATGACTGGTGCGAGTAGCCGGGCATTGACGAACGCTCGCTCCATGTTCATCCCCTCCGCCAGACCTAACGTACCGACGAGGAGGCGCGTGTCATGCTGCGCAGCTCGAGCGGCCTGAAACGCCGACCACTGTTGCAAGGCAAAAAGCAGCGCGGCCGCGATGCCGACAGCTGAGCCGAGAGCTATCGATAGCAGAAATATACTGCGAATACGCATCGTAGTTTTGCCCCTGGCACGTTCTATCGAACGGAGCAAACTGTACTCCAATGGTTAAAAAACAGCTAACAGACCGACATAAATGGCTGTGTTACATGTGTGGCCTTGGGGTAATCCGCCTGGAGGCCTGAGCGCTCCATAGTGCCGCGGTCCGAGTGCCGTCGCTCGGCAGTACACATTGGAGGCTGCTCGATGGCCCGATTTGTTTGTCTGTCCAAACCGTAGGCTTGACGAACGCCAGGCAAAAATGAGACCTGCTCAACCGTCAGTGGTAGCTGACTGGCACCACGTCATGCTGTCCGCCGTGCCCTCCTCAGGCACGGTGATCACGATCGGCTGGAATGGCTGATCAGGATCAACGGAATACGCACGCGTGGCGCGAGCCATCACTACGTCGATAATCTGGTACTGCACGGGCGTGCGTTTTTTGGGACCGGGGTTGCATCTCGCTTCCACCCTGCGATCACACGCACGCAGCGGCGGGCGGCTGCATTATCCGTAATCCCGGGGAAGTGCTGCCGTAGCTCGACAACGGCGGACAATTCGCGGCTGTCCTCGAACACTTGACGGATAGCCTCGGCTGTCATCTCGTCGACGCTGAACATGGCGCAAGCATGGGCGGCGGAACTGCAACGGGCAAGCAAACCCGCCGAGCAGTTCGGCTTCTGTCAGGCCTTCAGAGTGAGCTGGCGCCGCACACGATCCCTCGATGTCCTTCCCACCAGGCGCATAAATCCATTGCGTCAACGCGGCATTATAATCCAGCCTGCATAGTTCCATCTGTCCATCCATGGAAGCGGGACATCTCGCCCGACCAAAAGATGGAGAATCTCCAATGAGAAAGCTGTTCTTGGCCGCCTTCGCAGTGCTGTCCCTGACGGCGGGTGTCGCTCCAATGGCACACGCATACACCACGGGCTTCGTGAACAACGCCTATCAATCCGGCGAGCATGACAACTTCGGCTATGACCTCGGTGATACCGGCGCAACAGCCCGCAATTGAATCCCATTCCCCTGACGGATTGCCTAAAGGTCGGGGATGACGCGGCTTTTCCGCTATCTGGAATGGCGAGGACCTGGGGCCTCATCGGGCCTCGACCTCGCCGCCTTTCTGGGCACGCAGCAAGCGGCTCTTCCGCCAACCATGCCCCCAGCTGAGACTCTCAGACAATCTTCAGTCCGCACCATCGAGGGGCGGTTGGGCAGTTCGGCCACCCTCGGAGCGCCCGGCATGCTGAAGCCCTAACCCCAGAGTTGAGGCATTCCCTTCATCACCGACGCCTAGGATACGCGCGCACATAATTGGGCTCTGCTTCACTCTCGGTGGAAATTCTGGTCCTGTAGTGGCATCGTTCCGGCGCGCGCCGCCAGCATCTCCTCGACCATGCGCAGGCTTAGCGGGAACCGGAAATACAGCCAGACCGCATAGCTGATGAGTTGGGCGGCGTAGCGACAGCCCGCATAGAGCGGGTCTCGGGGCGTCGTCATCCAGCGCAGATACCCGACCACCCCGGCTCGGCCAAGCCAGAGGACGCTCAACTTGACGGTGCCCTCTAAACCTACACCGGAGGCGCCTGGTTGACCTGCAGTAGGTTAGGAGTCGCGAATAGCGCTGGTGCAGGCGGACATCAGCCGCTACAAGCGACTAATCGGCGACGCGCTACGATCGCATGCGGACGGCTGGCAGGCCAACAGGGTTGCCATCGCTGTCGGCGTCCTGAACCGGATGTTTGAGCTTGGACGCCCAGAATCCGTCCGCAACGCGTAAGAAACGACCATTCAAGAGAGGTCTGCGTCGTTGTCGTTATCCATGCAACAAGGTCCCATGCGGGCAAGGGTGGGACTGTGATGCGCGTTTTAGCCATCATTATGGCGCTACTGACCGGACCGGTCTGGGCCGCGCCGTTTGACCAATTCGAGGTGATCATGTGGCAGGACCGAACGCCGGCGCAGGTGGCGGGCCTGAAACGGCTGGGTTTTACCGCCACCAAGTTGACCGGCTCTGGTGGCCGTATTGACTCCTCGATCGTGGCTGCAAGGCAGGCATCTGGCTTGCCCTGGTATGTCGAAAACATCGGCAGCGACTTCTACGCCCCCTATCATCGCTACACACCAGGCAAGGCCGTCACGTGGCTGTTCGATGCGGCCAAGGCACATCTCCGAGCGGACCGGGCCGACACCAGCGTGTTCGTCCGTGAACCTGGCCTGTCGGATCCAACCTCGTTGGCCGCCATCCAGGCACGATTGGGCCGGGTGGTGCGGGATCAGTCGCAGTATCGTCCCGTGTTCTACAATCTGGCCGACGAGGCTGGGATCGGCGATTTGGCCGCCGCCTGGGACGCGGATATCGCACCCACCTCCCTCGCCGCGATGCGCCAGTGGCTGCACACACAGTATCCCGATCTCGCCGCCCTGAACCGCCAATGGGACACCAGTTTCGCCAATTGGGACGCGGTCGTGCCAGAGCTGACGGACGCGGCGATGCGGCGAACGGACGACAACTACTCCGCCTGGGCAGACTTCAAGGCGTGGATGGACGTGGCCTTCGCCCGCGCGGTCCATACCGGTACGGACGCCGTGCATCGGGCCGACCCGGCTGCCTTGGCGGCGTTGGAGGGTGGCCAGGTTCCGGGCTGGGGCGGTTACGATTACAGCCTGCTGGCCCCAGCCGTTGATGTCATGGAGATTTACGGGGTCGGCAATTCGGTGGAACTCGCACGCGCCTTCAACCCGGCGCTGATTTCGCTGCGCACCACCTTCGCCACTGGCCCTCGCGAGACGCACGCCGCATGGCAGAATCTGCTGCTCGGCGGGCGTGGGATGATCGTGTGGGATGACGGCGACGACGTGGTGCGGCCGGACGGCGCGCCCACCCCACGCGGGCAGGAGATCGCCGCTTTGGCCGCCTCGTTACGGGCGGTGGCGCCCAGCATCCAGGCGGCCGAACCGTCGCTCGATCCGGTGGCGGTGCTGTATTCCCAGGCCAGCTTTCGCACGGGCTGGATGTTGGACCAACGTTCGAAGGGAGCCGCCTGGTCGGACCGGGATGCCGCGCGCGAGTACGAGGACAATGCGTGGCGCGCGTCGCGCCGGCAAGTTTTGCAGCGGCTGGGTCAGATCGCCATCCAACCGCGCATGCTGTCCTCCGCCATGGTCGAGGCAGGCGCCCTGCGGCACGATGACTTGCGCGTGCTGATCCTGCCGCACGCCATAGCCCTGTCCCAAGCTGAGGCGGACGAGATGCGGGCTTTCGCCCAGCGGGGCGGCACCGTGCTGGCGGATACTGAGCCCGGCGTGTTCGACCAACATAGCCGACGCCTGCCTGCGCCTTTGTTGGCGGGTGTGGCCCTGCTGCCCGAGGCTATGCAACTGGACGGCGGGGGAGATGGTCCTAGCGCGCTCGCGGGGTTCGCCGGCCTGCTGCGGGGTGCGGGCGTCATACCTCGAGCAGAGTTACGCGGACCGGATGGGCTGCCTGCCACTGGGGTAACCGCCTTGTGGTTGCATCGTGGCGATACCCTGATCCTGGCGTTGCAGACAACGACTCCGTGGGCGGCGGCGGCGCAGATCGAAGTCCAGTTGACCACGCCGGCCACGGTTGAGGATCTGCGCTTTCCCGGACCGGTCCGGCAGGTGCAGCAGCTTACCGTCGCCCTGGATCCCATCACGCCCACGATCCTGAGCATCAGACGCTAGTGTCCCGAATCTGAAGTCCGCCATAGTGGCGAACCCCAGAATTCGCGACACTAGCTCTTTGTTTTCAGTGGCCTGCTGGTCCCCTACGTGCGCCGCAAGATGCGACGGACTTCGGGGGCAGGACACTAGGGCGGTTTCACCATGACTGGAATCACGGTGAGGCTGGGTCGATCGGTACCCATCCGTCATGACCGAGCGTTTCCCGCCCATCCG
>JAQGHW010000140.1 GCA_028291505.1 Rhodopila sp.
CGCCGCATCACGGGCACAGGCGAGCAGGATGTCGTAGCCCTTATGCACCCCGATTCCGCCGACCACGCACACGCTTATCCTGCTGCGTCCTGCCGCGTTGGTCATGTCATTACCGGATGGGCCATTACCGGATGGGCCAACACCGGATGGGCCAGCACCCGAGGGGCCAACACCGGATCGGCCAACACCGGGGGGGCCAAAGTAAGCGGCGGCAGCGCGGCGATCGGACACCGCGGGGATCGCGGCATCGTCTTCATGCGGAACGGTTATCGTCGTCAGTCCATCGAAATGCCGCCGCATCCGGACGCCGGTGTCGTCGGACGGCACGACGACGCGCCGCGCGGCCGTCAGAAACCCGGCCGATCGGCGGCGCAACGCGGCGACCGCGATTTCCTCTCTCAGGAAATGGCCGTTGTCGGCCACGCACGCTTCACAGGCAGGCAAATCAGGTTCTCCGCAATAACGGTCGTGCCCGCCCACCAGCGATACGCGCGGGCAGAACCACGCGTAATCATGGACATGCACGTCGTATAGAACGCCTAAAAGCGTTACCAGATCGTAAATGGCCGGCGGATAATCCGCAAAATGATGCGCCTCGACTATTTCCGGCTTCGCGGCGCGCAGCAGGCGCAGCAGGGCCGGCAGTTCCCGCGGCACCGCGTAGACCATGTTGGGAAGGTCGTCCGCGAGGCCGTCACGCACCGTGATCGCCGCCTCGCCAGCCGCCGTCTCGGCCGGCCTCAGGACGATCGGGCGGCGTCCCGCCTGTTCGTGCGACCTGATGGCGAGGGCCAGCCGCTGCTCCACACCGCCGCCGTCGTTGTGGGTGATCAGGATCGCCGACCGCCGCCATTCGCGCCCGCGCTCCCGCCAGCGGTGAAGATCGATCCGCCGCCGCGGCTCCGCCAACGGATCGCGTGCCAGATAGCTTTCGATCAGTGCGTGATATCCGGGGTGGAGCTGCTCGACGATCCGGCCGTTGCGGGCCCGCAGGTGCGTCGCGCTGTCGCCGAACGATGTGCCGCCGACATGGCCGACGAACAATCCGGTCAGCGCAACGTTGCGCCAGCCCAGGCGGCGGGCACGCAGGCAGAAATCATTCTCCTCGCCGTAGCCTTGGGCGAACAGGTCGGCACGAAATGATCCGACGGCGTTCAGGCAGTCGCGCCGAAGGTAAAGGCAGAAGCCGACGCCCACCGGGATATCGACCAGGGTGCCCCCATTGGCCCGTTCCGCCGCGCGATCCAGCCGGGCCGTCGCCGCCTGGTCCGGCCGCTTGTTGCTGCCCGCCGGACCAGGATAGCTCAGGATGCTGGCGTCGTTCGACAGCGGAGTCACCGAACCGACGTCGCGGCTGGCGTACGCGGCCTGGCGCAGTCGCTCAAGCCAGTCGAACGGGACCAGGGTGTCGCTGTTCAGCAACACGACATCGCGCCCCCGGGCTGCTCGTATGCCGGCGTTCGCGGCCGCTGGAAAGCCGCGCGCCCTGGGGTGCCGCGCCAGGGCGATCTTCCCCCGCCGAACCAGATCGTCGAGTGCGGCGATCAGGTCCGGATCGGCGGACCCGTCGTCCACGACCAGGATGCGGGCTTCGGCCGGGATGGTCGCCAACACGCTGTCCAGGCAGGCCAGAACGACCTCGCCACCGTCGTGCACCGGGATGACGACGGTGGCGGCACGCTTGCGGCCATCTGCGCCTATCGGTTCGGCCGGAACAGGCCCATCCGCACGCAGCGGCGCACTGCCGGCCTGCGCCGCGGCCTTTACCCCCGGCGCGGTCGCCGCCTTGCTTCGAAAACGCCGCGGCCCTATCGCCGGACCAGCGGAATAAATCTGCCCCAGTCGCAGCGCCCCCGCGACATGCGCCGCCTCGTCCGAAAACGCATCGAGCGGACTGCCCGCCAGGTCCTTCCCATCCGGACCCGTGATATGCACCGGTCCCGGCGTAGCCGGCAGGTCCGACCGTGTCAGCCGGAACGACCGCGGACGCGCCAGCGGGCCCGTGTCGGCCACCGGGATCGACTCGTCGTTGGCGACGAAGTGCCGGATCAGGCGTTCGGACGGATCCAGCAGAGTCAGCACCGGCGCGGTGTCCGGATCGCCGGGATGCCACGCCCAACCCCGAACACCGTCGTCGCAGACTTCCACGCACCCGGCCAGGCGACGGATTGCCCAGACCTGGATCGGGCTCCCGAGCAGCGGCACCTCGCCGATGCGCACGTCGATCGTTCGGCCACGCTGCCACCCCGCGGGCAACATCGTGCCGCGCACCGGCTTCCCGTCCAGCAGGACCCGCGGGACATCGACGGAGCCCGCCTTCGCCGATTTCCCCCCCGCCGTTGCTGGCCCTGCATGGATCTCCAGCCGGCCGTCCGACCGCACGGCACACCAGCCGGGGTATCGGGGCCAGCGGCCGATCGCATCAGCCAGGCCGGCCGCCTCCGCCGTGAAGGCATAGCGGGACAGCACGACGGCAAGCGCTTCCGCGGCATTATCCGGACCCGCCAACCGTAGACGCGCGGCGGCGAGGCCCAGCCACGCCTGTCTGATATCGCTCGTGCTCGCGATGCTCTCGAACAGCGAGGCGGCCCGCGCCGGATCGGTCGCCAGGCAGGCGCTCGCCAGTGTCAGGGTCGCGTTCGGGTCGAGCGGCACCAGCCGGTGCGCCCGTTCCAGCCACCGCAGGGCGAAAACCGGGCTGTTGGCGGCCAAAGCGGCGGCGCCCGGGGGGACAGCCAACGGGGACGCCGCCAACGGGGACGCCGCCAACGGGGAAGCCGCAAGTGCATCGGCACCCCGTATCATGGCGTCGCGGGCCAGGGCGGCGAGCGACGATTCAGGCGCGGTGCCGCCTTGCAGCATTGGTTTAGTCGCCAGCCGCGTGGGCTGTCTTTTCCTCGGATGACGACGCGGGGGCCTGGCCCGGAGCGGGCGGCAGCGCTGCCAGATCCGCCTTTGCCTCCTGCAGTCCCTGCGCCACCGCCCGCTCGGTCCAGCGCCTGGCTTCCTCGATATTCACTTCGCCGGCCAGGTTGCGGGCCAGATAGCGGCCGAGCATCATCTGCGCATAAGGATGCCCGCGTTCGGCGGCGGTGCGGAACCAGCGCTGAGCGGCGACGCGGTCCCACGGTATTTCATGGCCGCCGCCGTACATCGCCCCGACGGCGAACATCGCCCCGGTATGGCCTTGCCCGGCGGCTTTCTCGAACAGCGCCAGGGCCGCCACATGATCCTTTGCGCCGCCGCGGCCGGTCAGCATCATGTCGGCCAGCATGACCTGGGCTTCGATCATGCCGATCTCGGCCGCCTTGGCGATCCAGATGCGGCCTTCCTCGGGATCGGCATCCACGCCGCGGCCCTCGACCAGCATGCGGCCGTACCAGTACTGGGCGTTGATCACACCGTCCGCCGCCCGCCTCAGCCATTCCGCCGCCTTGCGGTCGTCGCGCTCGATGCCGACCCCCTCGGCCAGGCAGACGCCGAAATTGAACGCCGCGATCAGATCGCCCGAGGCAGCGGCCTGCTCGAACCACTCGCGTGTGCGGACCGAGTCCTGTTCGCCGCCGTGCCCACGCAGCAGCAGGTTCCCAAGATCGACGTGCGAGTGGGCGTCGCCGGCCTGGGCAGCGATGCCGAGCAGTCTGGCGGCTTCGTCCTGGTCACGCACCACGCCGGCTCCGGTCAGATAAAGCATGCCCAGCGCCCGAGCGCCGCCGCGGTGACCGGCGTCGGCGGCACGCCGGAACCACATCGCGGCCTCGGCATAATTCGGCGGCAGGGTGCCGCCCTTGGCATAGATGTCGCCAACCAGCGCGGCGGCCTCCGGGTCGCCCGCCAACGCGGCGCGACGCAGCCACGACTCGCCGTCCACCGGGTTGGGCTCGACGCCGTTTCCGGACATCAGGGCAAAACCCCAGCGGGCCTGGGCGCCGCGGTGGCCTTTCTCGGCCGCCAGTTTGTAATGGGCCGCGGCGGCGGCCCGATCCTGGGGAACGTTCAGGCCGCGTTCCTGCACCATCCCGTACAGATACAGCGCGGTCGCCAGACCCTTCTCAGCCGCCTGGCTCAGATGCCGCAGCACCTCCGCCTGGGTTTCGGGAGCGCTGGTGTCGCGCGCCAGAACCAGCGCGTACCCAAGCTGGCCTTGCGGACAACCGCCGGCGGCCGATTTTTCATACCAGCGATCGCCTTCCTCGAGGTTGCGAAGGTTTTCCGGACCCGAGGTCAGGATGAAGCCCAGAACCGCCTGCCCCTCGGCCGACCCACCCTCGGCGGCCCGTCGGGCCCACTTGGCCGCGTTCGGGTAGTCCGGCTCGGTCGTCGTCTGGCCGCCGAACAGGCCGGCACCCGCGTTCGGACTGGCATCGGCGAAACCGGGCCCCATGCCGTGCAGGCACAGCGTGGCCAGCAAAGCCTGCGCCTCCACGTAGCCTTTCGTTGCGGCACGCTCCACCCAGCGGACACCGTCCGCCCGGCTTGGCGGCACGCCGGCGCCCTCCAGGTAGCAGCGCCCCACCCGGAACTCGGCTTCCGGAATCCCCGAGCGGGCAGCGCGAGACAGCAGGACGAACGCGCCCTTCATGTCGCCCAGTTCGGACTGCCGCGTTCCTCGCCGCAACGCCGCAGCGGGAGACATGGCAGCCATCAGCACATCGAAGAAAGCCATATTTCGTTGCGTCCGTCTGAAGATGCGGAGCCTTACGGCTCCCGCATAGCCTCGGTGGCGAGGGGTACCGTTTTGCCAAGCATGTAGCGCAGCACGGTCTGCTTGCCGATCCGGATATCCGCTGATACCGGCATGCCGGGAACCAAATGGAAGTTGGCAGGTGTGCCGTGCAACTCGATCTTATCCAATGTGACCCTGGCGCGGTAATACACATCCGCGCTGGATGCTGACGTTGGCACCGAACCGGTTGGATTTCGCTGCTCATCCTGCGGGGAGAAGCTGTCCGGGCTGATGATCCGCGCAACGCCATGGGCCATGCCGTACTGCGTGTAGGGGAAGGTTTCGAACTTGATGTCGACCGGATCGCCTACATGCACATAACCGTCGTCGCGGCCGGAAATATTGGCCTCGACTTCAAGCGCGGCGTCGGTCGGCACCAGCGTGATCAACTGCTGGCCCGCCGTCAGCACGGACCCCACCGACACCTTGCCCACCGACATCACCGTGCCGTCCCGTTCGGCCCGCAGTTCCACCAGCTGCCGGCGTAGCTGCGCCTTGTTCAGAGACTCCCGCGCATCGGACAGCTTGCTGAGCGCATCGGTAAGCTTGTCCGCGATCTCCGAATGCCAGCTCTGGATATAGCCATTGCGGTCCGCCATCATCGCGCCAAGGTCCCGCTGGGCGCCCAGCGACTGCTGCTCCGCACTGGCCAGGTTGCCCGCCATCTGGGCCCGGGTGTCCATCGCCGACAGCGTGTTGATCTTGGAGCCAACATTCAGATGCTCCAGTTGCACCCGCATCGCTTCCAGGGTCTTCGCATAGGCCAGCCGGTCGCCGTAGGTGGCGATGTCGGACCGGCTACGGGCCAGGGTCGCCGACAGGCTGTCTATCTTCTGCTGGT
Organism: Rhodopila sp.; assembly: GCA_028291505.1. GTDB lineage: Bacteria > Pseudomonadota > Alphaproteobacteria > Acetobacterales > Acetobacteraceae > Rhodopila. Next base: position 5,568 of record JAQGHW010000140.1, read on the forward strand.
AGTTTTCGAGCTTGAAATTGAACTCGCCCTGGCGCTGGCCATAGATCGCGGCCTGCAGGGCCATGTTCGGGTCCAGCCCGCTGTACGTGAACGGGCGGTTCTCGACCTCGGCCTGCATCCGTGAGACCTGCGCCTGCAGCGTCGATACCTGCGCGACCAGCGCACCCATGTCCGCGGTGGCGAACGTCGGATCGAGCCGGGCCAAAATCTGGCCAGCGTGGACGATGTCGCCCGGGTTCACGTCGATCGAGCGCAGGATGGAGGCCTCCAGCGGCTGGACGACGACCGTCGACTCGCGGGCGACGACAAGCCCATTGGCCGTCACCACCCGATCGACGCTGATCAGCCCCGAAATGATGAGGATCAGGATGATCATCGTGCTGAACGTCAGGGCGATCCGCCGTGCAACACGCGGCATCGGCAGATTGATGATGGCCGATGACGGCGACTGGTACTCCAGGATGGCCGGCAGGGTCGGATCCAACCGGTCGTCCAGCGGGGCGCTAATCGCCTTGGAGGAGGGTCGGGGCAGGAGCTGCATGGCCTGATCCTTCGTTTTGCATGTGGCGGTTCTGCTGGTTCCAGAGGGTGCGGTAGATCGGGCACCGTTCCAGCAGCGTGGCGTGTGGTGCGACGTCCATGACCTTGCCGCGTTCCAGCACCATGATCTGATCGCAGTTCACCAGCGAGGAAAGCCGGTGCGATACGATAACCATCGTCCGGCCGCGCGCGATGCGCAGCAGGTTGGCGTTCACCAGTGCCTCCGACTCCGGGTCGAGCGCGCTGGTCGCTTCATCGAGTATCAGGATGCGCGGATCGGTGATCAGCGCGCGGGCGATGGCGAGGCGTTGACGCTGCCCGCCAGACAGGTTCGGCGAGCCCTCCTCGATGTAGGTCTCATACCCGTTCGGCATCCGCTCGATAAATTCCTCGGCCCCCGCCAAACGAGCCGCTCGGATTGCGTCCTCCAGCGTAAGACCGGGCCGGCCAGCCAGGATGTTGTCGCGGATCGAGCCGCGGAACAGGAAGTTCTCCTGCAGGACAACGCCGAAGCTGGAGCGCAGGTGCCGCAGGTTGATCTCGCGCAGGTCGGAGCCATCGATCTTGATGAAGCCCGAATACTCGCGGTTGATCCCCTGCAGCAGCCGGGTGACGGTCGATTTCCCGGATCCCGAACGGCCCACCAGCCCGAGCATCGTGCCGGCGGGGATCGAGAAGGCAAGGCGATCGAGTGCGGGAAGCTTGGTGCCGGCATAGGTGAAGGTGACGTCGTCGAAGGTGACAGCGCCGGCGAACTTCGGTCGCAGCCCGCCGGAGGCCGCGTCCATCTCCAGCGGGCGGTTGAGCACCTCGCCCGCCTGGCCCATCGATCCGCCCACCTCTTCCCATTCTTCAATCAGGCGTGCCAGGCCGACCAGCGGCGCGCTGACCCGCTGCGACAGCATCATGAAGGCGAACATGCCGCCGACCTGGTAGCCGCCGGCCGCGTCCGACAGCGCGAGATACGCACCAACCAGGATAACCCCCATCCACATGAAGCGCTCGATCGGGGTGACCAAGGTCTGCGGCCAGTTCGACAGCCGGCCGAGTTGGTAGCGCCATTTGCCGACTTCGGCGATCTTCTCGTCCCACAGGGCCTTGCGCTGCGGTTCCAGGGCGAGCGACTTGACCGTCTTGATGCCGAAGATCGTCTCGCCCAGGACCGCGTTCTTGAGCGTTTCGGCCATGACGACCTTGCTGAAGACCAGCCGGATCGGGCGCAGATAAGCCAGAATGATCAGCATGATCGACGTGGCGCACACCAGCACGATCCAGGCCAGCGTCGCGTTCAGCCAGAACAGGAACGGCAACAACACCAGCAGGGTAATCATGTCCAGCAGCGTGGTCATCAGCTTGCCGGTGATGAACTGTCGAACCGAGTTGATCTGAGTAACGCGATACATCGTTTCACCGGCCGGGTGCCGTTCGAAATAGTCCAGCGGTAGCCGGATCAGCCGGTTGAAGACCTGCAGATTGATTTTGGCGTCAATCCTTACGCCGACCACCAGGATGATGATCCGTCGCGCATAGCCAAGCAGTGTCTCGTAAAACACCGCCGTTGCCAGGATCATGGAGATCAGGAACAACGTGGAATAGCTGTGATGACTCAGGACGCGGTCCACCACCTGCATGACCAGCAGCGGCGGAAAAATGGTCAGGAAGCTGATAGCGACCGAAGCGACCAGCAGATCGCGAAGATGCTTTCCCTCCTTCAGGACGACGCTGATAAGCCACCGCAGCGTGAAGGGTGGATCGGCTTCCGCCTGTGACCGTTCGGCCCGCAGCAGGATAGCCTCGCCGCTCCAGACTTCGTTCAGCCGAAGCTCGTCGACCGGCACCGGCGGGTCTGCCTCCGGCGCCCGCGGATCGCGGATCAGAACGATTTTGGCGTCCGGGTTCGACCCGGTCAGCAATCCAGCCGATCCGTCGTTGAACAGCAGCACGACGGGCCCGGCGCCGGTCACGGTAAACAGATGCCGCCAGCGCAGCCGCAGCGCGCGGGACCACATCCCGGCTTTTTGTGCCCAGGATGACAGCGCCGCGGCGGTGGGCGATGTCTCATCCGGTCCCAACCGGAAGTCACCGGGGTCCAGCTCCAGCCCGTAGTAACGCGCCGCCATCATGATCGCGAGCAGCCGTGGATGGATCGGGCCGCGGTTGCCGCCCTGGCCCCCGCCCGTTACGCCGGAACCCGACGCGCCACCGCCACCGCCGCTCGACTGCGTAACCGGCGCGCGGTTATCCCCGAACGGTCCGGGTATGTGTCCGTCTGATATATCCACGAGCAAACCCTTTTAGCGGCGTATCGGACAACAGCGCCGGCCGGGGTCTCCCGGTCTTCGCGATGCCTCGCCAAGTTTATAACACGGACGCGTTACTCTCGCACCCGCCGATCTCCTTGACGGAGCGGGGTCGAGCCTATCGAGTGCATCCCCCAGGCCGCCACCATCTTGCCGGCCGCTCGATCACGTTTCCGAGTATGGCCGATCAAAATGTCAAAACCAATAGAAATCTTAATTTCGAGATCATACTTGCCTCGATTTCGTACCGAATACGCGCGTAAGTTGCAACTTTTCCCGGAACCCGCGTAACGAAGATCTCTTGTCGCACGTTCGCCGTCCCAATGCCAAACGCCGAATGGTTACAAATCCAGGTATCGGCGCCGCTCGCCAGTCGTCAGCGCCTCGTCAAGGCCCCAGTCGTCAACGACAGCGTATTTGTCTATAGGTGAATCGTCCGGGGGTGAGGCCGCCTCCGTCGCAACGCCGCCAAAAGGAGAATCGACCGGGATGGACATCCGAGACGCCACGGAAGCCGATGTCCCCGACATCCAGGCGATCTACGCGCATCACGTGCTGCACGGCACCGGCACCTTCGAGGAGGAACCGCCCTCGGTGGAGGAAATGCTGGTTCGCTTCCACAAGGTCGTGGATCGTGCCTACGTCTGGCTGGTCGCCGTCGATGCCACCGGGGTCCTCGGCTACGGCTACTACACGCCATTCCGGGAGCGTTCGGCCTATCGCTTCACCGTCGAGGACAGCATCTATGTGCGCGAGGACGTGCGTGGCCAGGGCGTCGGCAAGGCGCTGGTGTTACGCTTGATCGAACTGGCAACAGCGACCGGGTTTCGCCAGATGATCGCGGTGATCGGTGATTCCGAGAATGTCGGGTCGATCGGCGTGCATGCCAGCCTGGGCTTCCACATGATCGGCACGATGCGGGCGGCCGGCATCAAGTTCGGCCGCTGGATCGACGTCGTCACGATGCAGCGCCCGCTGGGCCGAGGCGATACGAACATCCCCGCCTGACGCGCCCGGCGCCATGCGGGTCGATCGGCAATTGCTGGCGATGGCGGCTTATGGCTTCGTTTCGGGCCTGCCGCTGCCGCTGTCGGGGTTCACCTTCCGCCTGTGGCTGTCCGACAGCGGCGCCGGCCTGGCGATCGTCGGACTGACCGCCTGGATCGGGCTGGCCTATTCGCTCAAATTCCTCTGGGCGCCGCTGCTCGACCAGCCGCCGCCGCTGCAGGTGCTGCGTGGATTCGGCCGCCGCCGCGGCTGGCTACTGCTGATCCAGCCGATGCTGGGGCTGGCCGCGGTCCTGCTGGCCCTGTCCGACCCGGCTGCCTTGCCGATCGCAGCCTTCGCGGCCGCGGCATGGGTCGCCGTCCTGTCGGCCACCCAGGACATCGCCATCGACGCCTGGCGTATCGAGGTTTTCCCGGAACGCCGCCAGGGCGTGGCCCTCGCGGCCTACGTCTGGGGCTATCGCGTCGCCATGTCCGTTTCTACCACCGGCGTGATCGCCGCGTCCGCCTCCATCGGCTGGCATCAGGCGTTGCTGGGTGTGGCCGTGTTGATCGCGTGCGGCACCTTGGTGACCCTGGCGGCGAGGCGAGAGGACACTGCCACCGCGGTTGCCGGCCGCGGGATACGACACGCCGTCATTGATCCAGTACGGTCGTTTCTGGCTCGTCCGTCGTCGCTGTTGGTCGTGGCCTTCGTCGCCCTGTTCAAACTGGGCGAGGCGATGGCCGGGATCATGACGGCACCATTCTATCTGCACCTCACCTTCGACAAGGCAGCGATCGCCACGACCTTCTGGTTCTCCCTGGGCGCGACCCTGGCAGGCTACGCCCTGGGCGGCTGGCTGGTCGCGCGCATCGGCGTGGGACGAGCGCTGCTTTGGACCGGGTCGGCGCAGACAATGGCAATGGCGATGTACGTGCTGCTGTCGGTGTCGCCCGGCCAGCACGCGATGCTGTACGCGACGGTGACCGCCGAGGCGTTCGCCCAAGGGATGGCCGATGCCGCGTTCCTGACGTTTCTGTCGGCGCTGTGTGCGCGGGAGTTCGCGGCTACGCAATATGCGCTGCTGTCCTCGGTGCCGATGCTCGCGATCCACACGGTCGGGGCCGCGTCGGGGGTGATGGCGGCGTCGCTGGGGTGGACGCTCTTCTATACCGTCTGCATGGCCGGCGCCCTGCCGGGGATGGCGCTGATGGTGTTGTTGCTGCGCCGTCAAAGGGCGGTGCCATGAAACCGGCGTCGGCCACGGTATTTCTTGAACCGCCAACGCCCGAACGTGGCCCAAATTCAACGCCAATGAGGCGAAGCCCTCCGGGGCTCAGGACACAGCCGCCAGCGTCAGCCGGCGATCTGGGGCCATGCGGCTGACCAGGAACACGATCACCGCCAGGTTGGCCAGATTGAACAGCACGCCCGCGACGAAGGCTGGCCGGTAGGAGACGAACACATCGAACAGCACCCCGGCGAACCAGCTTCCGAACGCCATGCCGCTCATTGACGTCATCAGCACTGTCGGGATGCGCCAGGATGCCTCCCTGGACGGATACAGGTCGCGAATGGCCACCGCGTAGGACGGAATAATTCCCGAAAAACCCAGTCCGAAGACGCTGGCGACGGCGAACAACCCGACCTCGTCCCGCGTCAGCAGGAACGCCCCGATCGCCAGCATCTGCAGTGCCGAACCCGCCATCACCGTCCGCAGCCCGCCGAACCGGTCGGCGAACACGCCCCAGAACTGCCGAGAAATGAACGCGCACCCCACCATGACCGACAGCATCGCCGCGCCGTGACTGGGCGTGATCCCGACATCGCCGCAAAAGGCGACAAGATGCGACGACGGTATCGCCATCGGCACGCAACAGCAGAAGCCGGCGACGCAAAGCAGCACCATCGTCACGTTGGGCCGCAACCCCAGCACCCGCTCGCCGGACCGTGGCCCGGCCTGACCAGCGGCGGCCACCAGCGGTTCAGGTGCCGGCCGCAGCAGGATCAGCAGCGGCAGGATTGCCAGCACGACCGCGCCGTAAGCCAGCATGACCGGCTGCCAGCCGACCCGCTTTAACCCAACCTCCAGGACCGATGGCCAGACCATTCCGGCGATATATTGCCCCGAGGAAATCAACGCCAACGCCGTGCCGCGGCGGCGGTCGAACCAGCGGCTGACATAGATGAGCAGCGGAGCATAGATCGCGCCGTTACCGAGAAACCCGACGAACAGGCCGAACCCGACATACAGCGCCCACACCGTACCCAGGCTGGACAGCGCCATTCCCGCTGCCATCGCCAGCGTTCCCATCGCCACGGTCTTGCGAATGCCGATGCGATCCGCCAGCCAGCCCATCGGAACGCCGCCGACCCCATTGCCGATCCACACCAGGGCGCTCGCCAGCGACACCACCGACCGGTCGGTGTGCAGCGCCGCCTGAATGTCCCGCAGCCCCACCACCGCCAGCAGCGGCGACCCGAAGGACAGCGACAGGATAGCCAGCGCCAGGAACGCCGCGTGCCACGAACGTGGAGACTCGATACTGCCGGCGGCGTCTCGGTGCATAGACGTATTCTCTTCCCATCGCACCCAACCCGGGCGGTCGTTTGCCCGTCCCGGTCGTTTCCTTGTGCCGGGGGGCGTTGTATGAACCCTTTATCGAGGAACCGCCGGTCAGATCAACCCGGCCCAGATCAACCGGCCCAGACCAAGCCGCATCGTGGAGACCGCCATGACAGAACCGACCAGCCCCCAACCCACGGGTCCTCTCAAAGGCTTGCGCGTATTCGACCTGACCCGCGTGCTGGCGGGACCGACCTGCGTCCAGATGCTGGCGGACCTCGGTGCGGACGTGATCAAGATCGAGCGCCCCGGCGCCGGCGACGACACCCGCGGCTTCGCCCCGCCCACCATGCCGGGGACCAAGGAAAGCGCCTACTTCGTCGGGGTCAACCGCAACAAGCAGTCCGTCACCCTGGACATCGGCCAGCCCGAGGGCCAGGACATCGCGCTCAAGCTGATCGCCGGATGCGACATCCTGGTCGAGAACTTCAAGGTCGGCGCATTGGCGAAATACGGCCTCGGCTACGAGCAGTTGCACGCCAAATTCCCCCGCCTGATCTACTGCTCGATCACCGGCTTCGGCCAGACCGGTCCCTACGCCCCGCGACCCGGCTACGACAGCCTGATCCAGGCCATGGGCGGCGTCATGAGCCTGACCGGTGAGCCCGATGGCCTGCCGCAAAAAGTGGGGGTTCCCGTCGCCGACCTGTTCGCCGGCCTGTATGGCTGCATCGGCATCCTCGCCGCCCTGCGCCATCGTGACCTCACCGGCCAAGGCAGCAACACCGGGGGCCAGCAGATCGACATCGGCATGCTGGACACTCATGTCGCCTGGCTCGCCAACCAGGGCATGAACTACCTCGCGACCGGTGAAAATCCGGCTCGCCTGGGCAACCAGCACCCCAACATCGCGCCCTACCAGGTGTTCCCGACCGCCGACGGCCACATCGTGCTGTCGGTCGCCAACGACCCCACCTTCAAGCGCTTCTGCGAGGCCTTCAACCTGACCCAAATGCTCGAAGACCCCCGCTTCGTCACCAACGCCGCCCGCGTCAACAACCGCCAGCTTGTCACCGACACGCTCACCCCGGTGATGCAGCAGCATTCCACGACCTGGTGGGTCGAGCAGCTGGAGGCCCTGAAGATCGGCTGCGGTCCCATCAACAAGCTGTCGGAAGTGTTCGAGGACCCGCACGTCGTCGCCCGCAAAATGGTGCTGGAGATGCCGCACGGCTCCGGCCAGACCGTGAAGGTGATCGCAAACCCGGTGAAGCTGTCTGAAACCCCCGCCGATTACCGCCTACCACCCCCCATGCTGGGGGAGCACACCGACGCCGTCCTGACCGATCGCCTGGGGCTGGACCCGGCGGCGCTGGCAGCGTTGCGCGCAAAGAACGTAATCTGATGCAACCACGTCGCGGTTCGATCGCGTATCTGCTGGCTGGGGCGTTTCATCGGCTGGCCTTCGAGGAGTGGGGCGATGCGGATGCCCCACCCGTGATCTGCGTGCACGGACTGACCCGCAACGGCCGGGATTTCGATGCCCTCGCGCAGGCTCTGGCCGGCTCCTACCGGGTGATCTGTCCGGATCTGCCGGGCCGCGGGCACTCCGACTGGCTGGACGACCCGATGCTGTACCAGGCGCAGCACTACGTCACCGCGCTGGCCCATCTGCTCGCCTGGATCGCCCGCGACGTCGCCTGGGTCGGCACATCGCTCGGTGGCATCTGCGGCATGCTGCTCGCCGCGACCGACGGCGCGCCGATCAACCGGCTGGTGCTGAACGATGTTGGCCCGTTCATTCCGGCCGAGGCGCTGGCGCGGATAAGGGATTACATGGTGGCATCGAGCGACTCGCCGATGATGGAACGTTTCTCCGACGTCGAGGCGATCGAGCGGCATCTGCGCATCATCCACGCGCCGTTCGGACCGCTGTCGGATGAGCAATGGGCGCAACTGGCCGCGAACTCGGCCCGAGCACTGCCGGATGGGCGGTTTACGATGCATTACGATCCGCGGATCGCCGAACCGTTGCGCGGACACGATCCGATCGATGTCGACATGTGGGGGCTGTGGGACCGCATCCAGGTGCCGTGCATGGTGATCCGCGGCGAAACCAGCGACATCCTGTTGCCCGAGACCTTCGCCAGGATGGAAGCCACCGGCGCCGAAGCGTTCGAGGTTCCGGTGACCGGGCACGCACCGGCGCTGCTCGATCCGCTGCAGATCGAGGCGATCCGTGCGTTCCTGAGCGGCTGATCCCGGTGCTACCCCCGCAGCTGGTGCATCGGCCGTTCCAGTTCGGCCCATACCGGATGGCGATGGATCTGGTGTCGGTCCCGGAAGCGGACTGGTTCGAGTTCGATGAGCTATATCTGCCAGAAATGGCGGAGAAGCGGCGCCTGCTGACGTCGTCGTATGACCAGGTGTTCGCCGCGACGCCGGTGTCCAACGCGCCGCGCGCGGAGGCTCTGGAGCTGATCGTTACGGCATTGACGACCCATCATCCGAATTGGTTCAGCCGCGACGGGGCCGAACTGCGCAACCACCTGACCGGCGAGGCATGGAAGCCTGGGTCGCTGGATCCGCTGGATCTGGCGGGCCGGCTGGTGCAGGAGGATTTGTGTCTTATCCAGAACGACAACGCCGGACCGGTATTCACCGCCGCCTCTTTGTGTTTCCCCAGCCGGTGGCGGCTGCTGGACAAAGTCGGAAAACCCCTGTCGGCGGTGCATGGGCCGGTGCCGTTTTATGCCGACCGGCTGGCCGCGCCGGTAGACCGCTTCATGCGGCATTTGAAGGCAGGACACATCGCCTCCCGACTAAACTGGTCGTTGCTGGACGACCCGGCGCTGTTCCAGCCCGGCGGTAAATGGCGGGTGGACAGAGCTTCAGACATTACTGTCACGAACGCCGGCAGCCGGATCTTCCTGCGGGTAGAGCGGCAGACCCTGCGCCGGCTGCCGGAAACCGGGGCCGTTCTGTTCGGGATCCGCGTGCACGTCTATCCGCTCGACAGGGTTATCGACAGTTCGGATCGCGCGGCGACCCTGGCGGAAGCCGTGCGCGCCCTCCCGGCGGAGGTGCAGCACTACAAGAGTTTGTTGCCGTTCCGCGAGGCGTTGCTGGCGTGGCTGGAAGGGGCGCGGTGATCGCGCTATCCGATGGCTGGCGCAGACTGGTTTGCGCGCAGGGTTGCAGTGGCGGCTGCGCGCGAAATCAATAAGATGCCAGCTGCAGGATACGCAGACCCGGCACCGCCGGCAGCCTCCGGTCGTTGGTGAGAAATGCCGAACAGCCAGCCTCCTGGGCGGCGCTGAGTTGCAGAGCATCCGGCGTCCGCATGCCAGTCGACGCCCTCAGTCGCGACGCCCGCCGAAGCTGATCACGCGTCACGTCGATCAGGCGTACCCCGCGGCTGTTGGTCAGCAAGGCCTCATACCGGGCGGCGAGCGCGTCGTTATTCGCGCGATACGGAACGACCAACACCTCCAGCAAGGTGATCGATGAGGTAATCAGCTCCCGCTGCCCACTGTCCGCGGCGCGAAACAGCGGCGTGATCAGCGGCAGCCAGACCGGCGCCGCTTCAATGAAGTAGATGAAAATCGCCGTATCAACCCCGATCCGCTCCGAACCGAGATCGTCCATCAATCCCATGATGCGCGTTCGGTCTCAACATGCGCTACTGCGTCCACGCCCTGCCAGAGCGCCGCGCCGAGCCCTTGCAGGTCCATGATGGACAACGCCTTGGGTGACTCGAGCGCGGCGGCCAGTAAACCGGTGACCTCCTGCGCCACCGACCGGCGCTCCCGTTTGGCGCGAGCCTTCAGCTTCTCGTAAAGGTCGTCGGGCAGGTTTTTGATGTTAAGCGTCGCCACAATCGGTCCTCCATCATTCCTCCAATGTGGAGGAACTCGGCCTGATCGTCAATTCGCACGACTGCCAAACGACCCATTTGCGCCGGCAGCGGCCGTCAACCTCGGAAACCCTGGCATTCCGGCAGCCTTTTCGATCGTTCCCACCATTACCCGCCGAAGCTACAGGCCACCACGGTCAGCACCACGCATTCGGTGACCACCTCGCTGGCACCCAGGACATCGCCCGTGTGCCCCCCAATCTGCGAGTGGGCAACTCGCGCCATGATCGACGCAGCACCGAACCCAAGCACAATCACCGCGATCGCCGGCCGTGCTTGCAGCAACAGAAGCGCTGCAACCACCGCAAGCCCCAGCCCCACCCCGGCACGTCCGGCCGAGGGCCTGCCCACCGACGCTCCCATCCCGTCCGCCCGAACCGCAGGCAAAGCCAACAGCAGCACCAGTATCCCGCTCCGCCCGACCATCCCCGCGACGATCATGGCGCACAGGACGATCATCGGCCGGTCCAGCGCCGCCAGGGCGCCCACCCGAATGACCACCGACAGGACCAGCGCCAGCGCGCCATAGCTGCCGATGCGGCTGTCGCGCATGATCTCCATCTTCCGCCCCGGCGAGGCGCCCCCGCCGAACCCGTCGGCCGTGTCCGCCAGCCCATCCTCGTGCAAACCGCCGGTCAGGATCATCGTCACCGCCAGCGCCCAGACAGCGCCCAGCAGCGGCGGCATGCCGACCCACCGGCCCAGCCAGTAAATCAGCCCCCCGATTCCCCCCACCACCACGCCTACGACCGGAAAGGCCCAGACGCAGCGAGCCAGGTCAGCCGGCCCCCCAAACCGGGCGAACCGCGCCACCGGCAGCCGCGTAAGCAGCATGAAGGCGCCTGCCAAATCCCCTAGCAGCAACGGCTCAGGCCCGGTTATCGACGGCAGCCTCGGCGAACGTCGCCATGCCGGCATGACACGCAACGGCCGCACGCAACAGCGGAACGACAAGGGTCGCCGCCGACCCCTCACCCAGCCGCATGCCGAAATCCAGCAGGGGACGCAGCCCAAGCGCCTCGGCCAGGGCGCGGTGTCCTGCTTCAGCCGACAGGTGGGCCAGCATCGCATGGTCCAGCGCATCCGGCCTCAGCCGCGCCAGCGGAGCCGCTGAGGCGGTGCAGACGAACCCATCCAACATGACCGGAATACCGGACAGCCGCGCGGCCAGCGTGGCGCCGAGGATCGCCGCAAGCTCCCGCCCACCCAGCGCCATCGCGATCAGCAGGGGATCGCCGAAACAACCGGCATGACGCTCCAGCGCCGCATCGATCACGCCGGCCTTGCGCGCCAGCCCCGCATCGTCGATCCCGGTCCCACGGCCGGCCCAACGCTGGCCGCCACCGCCGAACAACCCAGCCGCCATCGCCGCGGCCGCCGTCGTGTTGCCGATGCCCATCTCCCCCAGGCACAGCAGGTCGCTGCCGGCAGGAACGGCCTCAAATCCAACCGAAACCGCGTGCAGGAACGCCGCCTGATCCATTGCGGGAACGGCGGTGAAATCCTCCGTCGGCCTCTCAAGCTCCAGCGGAATGACCCGCAGGACCGCCCCCGCGACCCCCGCGATCTGGTTGATCGCCGCACCGCCGCGGGCAAAGTTGGCGACCATCTGGGCGGTCACCGAAGCGGGATAGGGTGAAACCCCCTGGCCCGTGACCCCGTGATTGCCCGCGAAGACCAGGACATCGACCCGGTCGAGCCGGGGCATCGGACGGCCCTGCCATCTCGCCAGCCACACCGCCAGGTCCTCGAGCCGCCCCAGGCTGCCCGCGGGCTTGGTCAGGATCGCCTGCCGCGCAAGCACAGCCGAGGCCGCGCTGTCACTGCCCGCAGGCAAATCCAGGCAAGCGGTCCGCAGTGCGTCAAGATCGCGGAATTGGGTCATGCGAAACCTGATTCATGTTGCGGCCATATACGCCCATACCCGAACCGCAGGCGAAAGCGCGATCCGGTGTTCTCATTTGAAGCTCGGACCCGGGCGCTGCATAGTGGCCCTTCCAACATTCGCAGGTCTCCAGATCATCTCCGAACCACCTGACATGACACTCGTCCTCGGCGGCGCCCGTTCCGGCAAAAGCCGTTACGCCGAGGAACTTATCGTTCGGCATGCCGCCCCCTGGATCTACATCGCCACCGCCCAGGCCTTCGACGATGAAATGCGTGCCCGCATCGCCGAACATCAGGCCCGCCGCCACAACCAAGGGAGCAACAACCAAGGGCGCAACGACCAGGCCCGCAACGACCACTGGCGCACGATAGAGGCGCCGCTCGACCTCCCCGGCGCCATCGCACAGGAACCGGCGCGGCCAATCCTGGTAGATTGCCTGACCCTGTGGCTGACCACCCTGGTGCTCGGTGGGCACGACATCCAGGCAGCCACGTCAGCCCTGGAGGCAGTGCTGGACAGCCGCCAGACGCCGATCGTCCTGGTCAGCAATGAGGTAGGTCTCGGCATCGTCCCCGAAACCAGGCTGGGCCGCTCGTTTCGCGACGACGCCGGCCGGTTGAACCAGCGCATGGCCGCCCGCGCACGCCACGTGCTGTTCATGATCGCCGGGTTGCCTATGACATTGAAATGAAAACCCACCCCAATCGCCCAGCGTGTCCCCACCGCGTGCAAACATCTACACCGGCCCCAAGGTG
>JAQGHW010000147.1 GCA_028291505.1 Rhodopila sp.
GATCGCAATGCAACCTCTCGTCCGGTCCGCCGCACGACGTCCGGCAGGGCCGCCGAGTCAGCCTGCAGCGCCGACACGACCGAGGGATGCGCGCGTATCGCCGGCATCCCGCGCGGATCCCGGCTGAACGCGCCGATAACCGCCCGCAACGCTGCCAGGCCCGCCGCCAGTGGCCCCGCCAGCAGCTCGTGCAATGGCGGGTGAACGCGCGAGCGGACAATCTCAGCCAGGCCCAGCGCGGTGAAGCCGAGGAATTTAGGATTTAGTGGGTCGTTGGCCAGGGCCGCGACGAAATCCGGTGCCAAGGCGGCTCGCTTGCGCGGCGACAAGCCGGCAAGATCCACGACGATCCCGCCCGACAGGTTCCGCAGCCTGATCTGCTCCGCCACCACCGGTACCACCGCTCGGTTCAGCGCTTCGTGTCGTACCCGGGCGCCCCGGGAACCGGAGCCCAACGCGCCACCGGCGTCCACATCGATGGCGACCAAAGCAGGGGTCGGCCAGATTGACAGACGGGCCCCCCCGGAAAGCTCGACGATGGGCCGGGACAGTGCGTCGATTGCCTCCGCCACGTCCTCATCGAGGGCGGTCCCGCTCTGCACCAGGACGGCCCGGTTCATTGCAAACTCAGGTTCGGCAGCGGATACACCCGGGCCCGGGCGCAGGATAGCGACCAAAGCGGCGTCGTCCACCACGATGGGCGCCTGGGGGTAGCGGGCCGCGAGGCGGGTGATCGGGTCAGGTCCGCGGCGGAGGAGGGCCACAGGTCCGCTGGTCCGTGTTTCATCCACGTGGGCGGTCAGACGCGGGCCTTTGCTGCCTTGTGCGGCGCGGGTGATGCGGACGGTCAGGATGGTGCCGGCTGTAATCCCCCTGGCGCCCTCGCTGTCGGGCAGAAAACCCTCGGCGTCGGCCAAAGCGACGAACGCACCAGCCATGGCGGGCGCCAGGGCGACAACCCGGCCCCGATGGACGTCGCCGACGCCGTCGGGTGCTCCGGGTCGCCACAAGGAGAAATCCAGCAGCCGATTGTTCTCGACGACGGCGACCTGTGCCTCGCCGGGGCTGCTGGCGATTCGAATCGACGCAGTCACGGGACCTGCCAGCCAAAGCCGCGCAACAATTGTGCCGTCTCGAACAAAGGCAGGCCGACGACGGCGGAATAGCTACCGGACAAGAAACGGACGAAGCTGGCCGCCTGGCCGTTGATCGCATAGCCGCCGGCCTTGCCTTCACCCTCGCGGGTCGCGACATAGCGCGCGATCTGGTCGTCTGTCAGCCGGTTGAAGGTGACGACGCTCTCGACGAGGCGTTCGGTAATCCGCTCGCCCGAAGCCCCACTGCCACTGGTGCCGATTGCTGGACCGGTCAGCACCAGCGCGGTCATGACACGGTGGCGGCGGCCGGACAGCAAAGCCAGGCACGCGCGGACCTGTTCGGCGCTGTCGGCCTTGGGCAGGATGCGCCGGCCGGCGGCAACCACGGTATCGGCCGCCAGCACCAGATGGTCGGGCGACCCTACGGCCATCGCCTTGGCTCGAGCCATGCGGACGGCATACGGGCGCGGCAATTCGTCGCGTGCGGGAGTTTCATCGATGTCGGGGGAGACGACCTGATCCGGCACGATGCCGATCTGCTTCAACAACATCAGTCGTCGCGGGCTGGATGAGGCCAGGATCAGCGGGAACGGCTTCACCCGCTGACGTCGCGTGCTACTTGAAGCGGAAGGTGATGCGGCCCTTGGAAAGATCGTAGGGCGTCATTTCGACATTCACCCGATCGCCCGCCAGCACGCGGATGCGGTTCTTGCGCATCTTGCCGCTGGTGTGGGCAAGAATGGAGTGCTCGTTGTCCAGTTTCACCCGGAACATGGCGTTGGGCAGAAGCTCCATCACCGTACCGCTGAATTCGATCATGTCCTCTTTTGACATCAGGCCTCTTGCTTCTGTTGATTCGGCGGGAACATGATGTTCGGCGGAGGTAAGGTCAAGCCGTGTTACTGGACGAGGCGCTTGCGACCGGTTACCGGAATACCCCTGGGGAAGGCGCGGTGGCAGACGGCTGGGGCTCCGGCCGGCCAGCCCCACGTGGCGGCTACCTCGATCGCCGACCTCGTCCGCGCGATGTCGGCATTGCCCGACGCCGACATCGCGGCCCTTGGTCGAATCGAACGGTCAAAAGCCGCCAACTTTCGGTGCCAGACCGCAATCCTCAGGATTGCGATTCAGGCGACAGCACGATGCAGGACGAACGGCCGTGGGTGATCTTCTCGCAAGCCGCAATCGCTGTGTCGCGCGACATCCCGGTCATCCGCGCACGCCACAGAACGGTGCGTCCCTGGTGCACGCTGGCGAGGAGCGGATGGGCAACCGCGAGTTCCACATGGGCGTGGTCCTGAGCTGTCACCAGCGCGCCGTGCGCCTGGCCCTGGTTGGCGAAGGCGCCGATCTGGATCGCCCATTGGCCGGGGGCAGCCGGGCCGTGATGCGCTGACGCGGCATCAGCGGCGTTGGCTGAGGCGATCAGGTGGAAGCCGCCACGCGGCGGGACGGGCGGCGGCATCGTCGTGACCAGCGAGAACTGCTGCGGCGCCGGCATGCCGCGGCGTGGCGGCTCCGGAAGCTGCGCGACCTCCACCGGTGCGCGTTGCGGCACGCGACCGCCGCCACCGGATCGGGCGCCTGCCAGCATCACCGGACGGCTGTAGCGCTTGCCCGCCGGGATATTGACCGGCAGCGTGTTCATCGCGAGCTCATCCGCGGCCGAACGATTGTTTGGATAGATGCCGCGCAGGTTGGGGCCTATCATCGCAACGTAGTGGCGGGTTTCGTCCGGCAGCGGCCGGACATTGGCCAGATAGTCGTCCAGGCGGGCAGGGCCGGCGTTGTACGCGGCCAGGAATCCGGGCGAGCCATACAGCTCATACATCTCCCGCATGTAGGCGACGCCGGCCATGATGTTATCGTGCGGATCGAATGGGTCGTCGCCCAGGTTGTAACGGTCTCGCAACTCATCGTAGGTGGTGGGCATCACCTGCATCAGGCCCATCGCACCGGCACCGGAGGTGATCAGGTCGCCGTTCAGGAACTCCTTGCCACCGGATTCCTGGCGCATGAGTGAGCGAATCCAGGGATCCGGTATATCAAATCGAGCGGAGGCCTCACGGATATAGGGACCCCAGGGATCTTCGGGCGGACCCGGTGGCGCATAGTCATGTTTGGCATGAGCGACGTAGCGGGCGGTTTCCTGGATGGCGTCCTGATGGGGAACCGTACCGCAAGCGGCGAGGGTGGACAGAAGGGCGATCACTCCGACAGCGTGGAACCGGCGTCGTGAGGCAAGGTAGGGCGTGACAAGTTTATCCGATGCGGTCATACGTGGGGCGTCTCCGTGGCGGCGCGGCAAACAGAACACGTTACGACAGACCAGCGGCCGCCGTTTATCCAATCACTCAGGAACATGTTCTAAGCCCTTAAACGACTTCCATCTTTTAGGCAAGTCATCTCGACTCAGTGGCAACCAGGGCAATTCCGTCCGTTTTTGTTGCGTTTTGCGTGACGCCGCGTGTGTTGACTCCGGGCCTGGATGCCGGAAATGTATTGTGGATATGCAACGATACGTCGCGATCCCGGCGCCCAGGTCGCGGCACGTGCGTGTTGTGCCGCCCCGTCGAATGGAGTATGCGCCCCGCGATATGAGCAGTGCCGTGACAACGATCGCCCCCGCCATGGAACTGAACCTGCGGGCGGATATGACGCTTGCCGTTCGCAACCGGGCGGCGATGGCCGATCTTGCTGGGGGTGCCAGACTTTGGCGCCTGGCCTGGGCGCTGGGCTGGCTGGATATCCGCCTGCGCTACCGCGGATCGATGCTGGGACCGTTCTGGCTGACCATTTCCACTGGGGTGATGGTAGGGTCCCTGGGACTGCTGTATTCAACGCTCTTCAAGATCAATGTGCGCGACTACCTGCCGTTCCTCGCACTCTCGCAGGTGCTATGGGGCTTCCTGGCCGCCCTGGTATCGGAGGCATGCACGACGTTCACCGACGCGGAAGGTGTGATCCGGTCGGTACGCATGCCATTCTTCGTATTCTCGATGCGCACCCTGATCCGCAATGCCATCGCGCTGGGCCACAACATCGCGGTGATCATCGTGGTGTTCGCTGTGTTCTCAGTCTGGCCTGGCTGGGAGGCGGTGATGGCGATCCCTGGCTTGCTGGTTTGGGTGCTGGACGGGCTGGCGCTGACCTTGCTTTTGGGGGCTTTCTGCGCCCGGTTCCGTGACATTCAGCCGATCGTGAACAGCGTGATGCAAATTGCGTTCTTCATGACGCCGGTGATCTGGAAGCCGGATCAACTTGGTGCGTCCGGCATCGAGAAGCTGGCGCTCAACCCATTCTTCGATCTGTTGGAGATCGTCCGCGGGCCAATTCTGGGGAGCAACATTGCTGGCACGACCTGGTTGGGCGCGATCGTCTACAGCGTGGTTCTTTGGGCGATTTCGTGGGCGTTCTTCGTTCGGGCGCGCGGCCGCGTCACGTTCTGGATCTGAATCATGACCGCCAACGCTCTGATCCACGTGGAAGACGTGTCGGTCCTGTTCCCACTGTATCATGGCAGCTCCCGCAGTCTGAAAAAGATGGTTGTCGCAGCGGCGTCCGGCCGGCTGGCGCAGGACCAGCAGCAGCGCGTCGTGGTACGGGCTCTCAGCAACATCAACCTGCGGCTGGAGAGCGGCGACCGGCTTGGCCTTGTCGGGTCCAACGGCGCTGGAAAGACGACGCTGCTGCGAGTGCTGGCGGGTATTTATGAGCCGGTTCTAGGCCGGCTGCGCGTCAGGGGAAGCCTGAACGCACTGCTCGATCCCAATCTCGGGATGAACATGGAACTGACGGGGCGGGAGAACATCCTGTTGCGCGGGCTCTACAACGGGCTGCCCCGGTCTGCCTTGCCGCGCCTGGAGGAAGACGTGGCCGACTTCGCCGAACTGTCGGATTTCCTCGATCTGCCGGTGCGGATCTATTCGGCCGGCATGGTGGTCCGTTTGGGATTCGCGTTGGCCACTGCGATCAAGCCGCAAATCCTGCTGATGGACGAATGGTTCCTGGCTGGTGACGCGACGTTCCTGGAGAAGGCGCGCAACCGTCTTGAGGAGATGGTCCGTGGCGCCGACATCCTCGTGCTGTCGAGCCATTCGGTGGAGATCATCAGGAGTTGGTGCAGCCGGGCGCTTTGGCTCGACCAGGGGCATATCGTCGCCGACGGTCCGGCCGGGGAGGTGCTGGATCGATATCTCGGGTCGGTTCCCGTGCAACCGGTGGCGGTGCTGGCGTAGCGAAGACGAGGACCTCGCCGCCGCCTCCGCCAGGGCATGCGCGACCCCAACGAAGGGGTGAGGCCGCAGGAACCACGGTACTGGGATTAAGAGGCCGGCCGCGCCGCCATTCTACGCCAGCACCGCCTCCATCGCCGCGGCGATACTGAACAGGCGTGCGTCGCCCATCGTCTCGCCCATCAGCATGAGCCCGACAGGGGCCTCACCGTCGTGGTGGCAGGGCAGCGAGATGGCACACCGGTCGAAGAAGTTGCCGAGCGCGGTATTGCGCAGGATCAGCATGTTGACGCTGTTATACGAGCGCTCATCGTCGAGGTCGGCGATGCGCGGCGCGATAATCGGCACGCTTGGCATCAGCACGCCGTCATAGGCTGCCGTCGCACGGTTGAAGCTGGCGATCAGGCGGGTGCGGGCGTTCAGCAGATCGATGTAGTCGGCCGCGCTCATGTGCTCGCCTCGTGCGATACGGACTCGGATACGAGGGTCGTATTGGGAGCCTTGGGTAGCCAGCAGGTGACGATGCCAGGCGTAACCCTCCGCGGCGGCGAACCCGCCTTTGGCGTTGGCGGCAGGCAGGTCGGCAAAGTCGGGAAAACGGGTTGTTTCAATGCTTGCACCGGCGGCGGACAAGGCGGACAGCGCCTTGTCGAAGGCGGCGGCGACAGTATCATCCATGCCGTCGAGCACCATGTTTTCCGGCACGGCCAGGCGCAGGCCCTTCAACCGGGCCGGGGTTGGCGAAGCCGGAGCTTCGCCTGCCAGGATTGCGTCGATCGCGGCGCAGCAGGCCACGCTGGGTGCCAACGGGCCGACCGAGTCCAAGGACGGTGCCAAAGGCGAAACTCCCGTGATCGGGACTCGCCGAGCGGTGGGCTTGTAGCCCACGATGCCGCAAAAGGCGGCGGGGATGCGGCAGGAGCCCCCGGTATCGGTGCCCAGCCCGGCGGCGGCCATTCCGTCGGCGACCGCCACCGCGGTGCCTGACGAACTGCCGCCCGGGATGCGCTTCGATGCGCGGTCCCAGGGGCTGGTTGGGGTGCCGTAATGCGGGTTGATGCCGAGGCCGGAGAACGCGAACTCGGTCATGTTGACCCGGCCGACGGGGATGAATCCGGCGGCGAGCATACGGGCAACAACCGGGGCGTTGGATTTTGCCACGGGCGCGTCGGTGAGGACGGTTGAACCGGCCGGTGTGGCTTCACCGGCGATGTCGAACAGATCTTTCAGCGCGATGGGGATGCCCGCGTACGGGGTTGAAGCCCGGCCATGCATCCGTAACAAATCGGCGGCGTCAGCCATCGCTCGGGCCTGTTCGGCGTGGACCTTGATGAAGGTCCGAACACCTTCCCCGCTGGGGTCGGCGATTTTGGCCAGGGAAGCTTCGATCAGCGATCGGCTGGTGGTGGTACCCGTGGCCAGGGCCTGGGCGAGTTCGTCGAGTCTGCGCATGATGCCTCCGCTGCGAATCAGAGGAGCATGCCATGACTGACACGCCTGCCAAACCCGTCTTTCTCACAGGAGCCTCCGGGGCGCTCGGCCGGGTGCTGGTGCGATCGCTTGGGGCGCTCGGCTGGCGACTGGTGCTGACCGATATCGTGCCCTTTCCGGATGCGCTGCCCGCTGGTGCGACGTTTACAAAGGCCGATCTTTCGGATGGGGTGGCGATGCTGCGGCTGGCGGAAGGCTGCGGGGCCATCATTCACCTCGGCGGCGTGTCGGTGGAGCGACCGTTCGAAGAAGTCATCGGGCCGAATATCCGTGGCCTGTATCATATCTACGAAGCCGCCCGGCGGGAGAAGGCGCGGGTGATCTTCGCGTCTTCGAACCATTCCGTGGGGTTTCATGAGCGGACTGAAAGTTTGCCGGCGGATACTCAGTTTTTGCCAGATGGTTACTATGGGCTATCGAAAGCCTATGGCGAGCTGATGGGCCGGATGTACTGGTTCAAGCATGGGGTGGAGAGCGTGAACGTGCGCATCGGGTCGGCGACTGTCGAGCCGGTGAATGCGCGGATGCTGGCGTCCTGGCTGTCATATGACGATCTCTCGCGGCTGATGGAACGGTGCGTGCTGACGCCGTCCGTCGGGTGTGCGGTGATCTGGGGCGCTTCGAAGAATGCCCGAATGACGTGGTGGCGCGATGATGCCCGGGAGGCGCTCGGGTGGGCGCCGGTGGACAGTGCCGATCCGTTCGCCGGGCAGTTGGCCGGTGCGGTGAGCGGCGACCCGGTAGAGGAACGATATATGGGCGGGGCGTATTGCTCGATCGAGTATACCCGGGCAGAGCCGGCGCCGGCCGGATTGTTTGGAGAGAGCGATGACTGAGGGCGTTCTGTATATCGGCAACAAGCGATACTCGTCGTGGTCGTTGCGGGGATGGCTGGCGGTGAAGTTGGCCGGACTTGACGTGGATGTTCGCGTTCTGCGGTTCACCCGGCCGGGTCCGACGA
>JAQGHW010000158.1 GCA_028291505.1 Rhodopila sp.
TAGCTTCATATCGTATCGAATCTGCCATCAAGCTGCCGCGTTGATCCAGGACAAGGCAGTGTCCTGCCCCCCGAAGTTCGTCGCATTTTGCGGCGTACGCAGGGGACAGGCAGGCCACCGAAAACAAAGAGTAGAATGAAGCCGTCCGATCACTCTTGAGGAAGTCCGCATGCGGTTCGTCGTTGCTCCCGTCGTTGTGGCGGCCTTTTTGTTGGCAGCGTCAATGGCGCCGGTCCATGCCCAGATAGACAGCCGCGAGGGCATCGCGTTGCAGAACCAGATCTACCAGCTTCGCCAGGAGCTCAAGGCCGCCGAGGACCAGATGGCCCGAGGCGGCGGAGGATCCAGCCGGCCCCCAGCCTACGCGCCGCCCCAACAGCTAAGCGGCGGCAGCGATCTCGTCACGCAGCTTCTGACCCGGGTCGATGCGCTGGAGGAGCAGGTTCGCCAACTGCGTGGCCGTATCGATGAGACACAGAACCAGCTGCAACGGCAGAACGACGATCTCGGCAAGCGGATCGACGACCTGTCGTTCCAGCTCACCTCCCAAGGACCACAGCCAGGCGGTCGGCCCGCACCGCAGCCCGGACCACAACCGGGTTCAGGGCCAGCCTACCCCAGTCAGGGCCCGGCGCCCACTCAACTGGGTCCGCCACCCGGCCCTCGCCCGGCGCCGCAGCAGCCAGGACCACGAACCCCGGAGATGGCGTTGCAGGAGGGCAATGCCGCCCTCGTCCGACGCGACTATCCCAACGCGGAATCGGCCGCGCGGGAGGTTTTGGCGACCCGCACCTCGCCGCGTGCCTACGACGCGCGGCTGCTCCTGGCGCAGGCGTTGTATGGCCAGCGGCAGTACGCCCAGGCGGCGATCGCCTTCGATGACGCCTACAACAGTTCGCACAAGGGAACGCACGCGCAGGATGCCCTGCTGGGCCTCGCCGGTTCGCTGTCGGCGATCAGTGAGAAGAAGGCCGCATGTGACACGCTGTCGCGCCTGCGTTCGGATTTTCCGCAGCCCCGGCCGGACATCGCCGCCGGCGCCGCGGCGACCGCCCAGAAGACCGGCTGCAGCTAAATCGGTGGCCCCGACCCAACCCTGTCTGACGCCCGCCTTCGCGGCGGCGATGGACGGGTTGGGTCCGTTCGAACCGCATCCGGCCCTCGCGGTCGCCCTATCCGGCGGCGCCGACAGCATGGCGCTGACCATCCTCGCGCGGGACTGGGCGCACCGCCGAGGCGGGTCGGTGCTCGCCCTGGTCGTCGACCACGGTCTGCGGCCAGCATCGGCGAATGAGGCGCGGATCACGGCGGAGCGCGCCACCCGCCTCAACATTCCGGTTCGGCTGCTGCACCTTGCAGACCTGCGCCACGGCCCCGCGCTGGCGGAACGGGCGCGGATCAAGCGCTATGAAATCCTGACCCACGCCTGCCGCCAGGCCGGAATCCTGCACCTGCTGCTCGGTCACCATGCCGCGGATCAGGTGGAAACCCTGGCAATGCGCGTACTGAGCGGAAGCCAGACGCATGGCCTCGCCGGGATGTCGGCGCTGCTCGAAACTGCCGGACTGCGCCTGCTGCGTCCCCTGCTGGGGATCGAACCGGCGCTGCTGCGAGGCTTCCTCACCGCAAACGGTGCCGAGTGGATCGAGGACCCATCGAACCAGGACATGCGCGCAACGCGATCCCGGTTGCGCCATCGCCTCACCGCGCCAGGCGATACCGGGCTGCCGCAGGCGACATCGGCCGTCGGAAGGCTTCGTTCGCGCGAGGAGACCGAAGCCGCCCGGGAACTGGCCGGCCGAACCACCATCAGGCCAGAGGGGTTCGCACTGCTGTCCCCCGGCCGGATCGGCGCGGTCGCCCTGGGCAGCCTGATCCAGACGATCGGCGGCGCGCCCTACCCTCCGAACCCGGCGCGGATCAACGAACTGGCGGCGAACCCGAGACCGGCGGCGGTTGCCGGCGTTCGGCTGGTGCCAGCCGGCCGCTTCGGTGACGGCCTGCTGATCGTGCGGGAGGAAGCCGCGGTGATGCAGCCCATCGAAGCGCGTCCCGACACGATTTGGGACCATCGGTTCCGTCTGGTCGGACGGAAGGCGTTTCCCGACGATGCGACGATCGGCAAGCTGGGCGACGATGCCGCACGCTTTCGGGACATGACCGACTTGCCCTCGGTGGTCCTGAGAACCTTGCCCGCCATGAGATTCGTCGATTTTCTGGCCGCAGTACCGCATTTGTGCTATGTGGCAGGCGCGTATAATGCTGCCACGACCATCTTGTTCACCCCGCCGCGACCGGTTGCCGGTGCTTGCTTCATGCCGACGGCCTAGGCCATTTTCCGGCTGAAAATGGTCCAGGTCCTTGCCTGATCACACGACCGCGGCGCTCGATACTGCGTCCTGCGCAGACATCCTCCAGGCTTGCGCCGGGCGCTGTATCGACTTCACGGTTGTTATTCGCGATAGCTTAGTGGACGATCGTCGCGAAGCGGGGATGTAGGGATTGATCCCGCACACTATGTTAAGAGCTGCCTCGCCAGGCCGGATATCGTCTACCAACGCCTGGCGCCCGTGTCGGACTGAGAACGTGAGCAAAGTCATATGAGCAATTTTGGCCGCAACCTCGCGCTGTGGGTGATCATCGCCCTGCTGCTCGTGGTGCTATTCAACCTGTTCCAGCCCGGGGTGAGCCATACCAACTCCACGCAGATCGCCTATTCCGACTTCATCACGGAGGTGAACGGCGGGCGGGTGCGTGATGTGGTGATCCAGGGACGCACCGTCTCCGGCCAGCTCAACGACGGGCGGACCTTCCAGACCTACACGCCGGAAGACCCCACGCTGGTCAAGACGCTCACCGACAAGAACGTGCGGGTGATCGCCAAGCCGGAAGACAGCGACGTCAATCCGCTGCTGCATTACCTGCTGTCGTGGTTCCCGATGCTGCTGCTGATCGGCGTCTGGGTGTTCTTCATGCGCCAGATGCAGTCGGGCGGCGGGCGTGCGATGGGCTTTGGCAAAAGCCGAGCGCGATTGCTGACGGAAAAGCAGGGGCGCGTGACGTTTGAGGATGTGGCCGGCATCGATGAGGCAAAAAGCGAACTGCAGGAAATCGTCGAGTTCCTGAAGGACCCGCAGAAGTTCCAGCGGCTCGGCGGCAAGATCCCCAAGGGCGTGCTGCTCGTCGGCCCGCCCGGCACTGGTAAGACGCTGCTGGCACGCGCCATCGCCGGTGAGGCCAACGTGCCGTTCTTCACGATCTCCGGTTCGGACTTCGTGGAGATGTTCGTCGGCGTCGGCGCATCCCGCGTCCGCGACATGTTCGAGCAAGGCAAGAAGAACGCGCCCTGCATCATCTTCATCGACGAAATCGACGCGGTCGGCCGTCATCGCGGCGCCGGCCTGGGTGGCGGCAACGACGAACGTGAGCAGACCCTGAACCAGATGCTGGTCGAAATGGACGGCTTCGAGTCCAATGAAGGCGTCATCCTGATCGCCGCGACCAACCGTCCCGACGTGCTGGACCCTGCTCTGCTGCGGCCCGGCCGCTTCGATCGTCAGGTGGTGGTGCCGAACCCGGACGTGAACGGGCGCGAGAAGATCCTGCGCGTACACATGCGGAAGGTACCGCTGGCCTCCGACGTCGATCCGAAGGTTATCGCCCGTGGAACCCCCGGGTTCTCCGGCGCCGACCTCGCCAATCTGGTCAACGAAGGCGCGCTGCTCGCCGCCAGGCTTGGCAAGCGAGTGGTGGCCATGTCGGAATTCGAGGCCGCCAAGGACAAGGTGATGATGGGCGCCGAACGCCGCTCCCTCGTCATGTCCGAGGCCGAGAAGCGCATGACCGCCTACCACGAATCCGGTCACGCCCTGTGCGCGATGCACGAACCGGAATGCGACCCCGTCCACAAGGCGACGATCATTCCGCGCGGCCGCGCGCTTGGCCTGGTCATGAGCCTGCCGGAGGGCGACCGCTACTCCAAATCGAAGTCCAAGCTGCTGTCCGAACTGACGATGGCGATGGGCGGACGCGCGGCGGAAGAAATCATCTTTGGACCCGACAAGGTATCCAACGGCGCCGCCGGCGATATCAAGATGGCCACCGATCAAGCGAGGCGCATGATCACCGAATGGGGCATGTCCGACAAGCTCGGCATGATCGCATACGGCGACAACAGCCAGGAGGTGTTCCTGGGTCACTCCGTCACGCAGAACAAGAACGTGTCGGAAGCCACGGCGCGGGAAATCGACAGCGAGATCAAGGACATCATCGATCGCGCCTACGCCAAGGCCCGTCGCCTGCTGACCGAGAACGTCGAGGAACTGCATCGGCTGGCCCGCGGCCTGCTGGAGCACGAGACACTGTCGGGCGACGAAATCCGCACCGTCCTGCGCGGTGAGCCGGTGATCCGCAAGGTGGTGGACGAACCGGCGCCGGAATCGCGCCGCGCCTCCGTCCCGACCTCCGGCCGCCCGGCAACTCCGCCCGCGGGCGGAACCGCCCCGGCCCCCCAACCGGGCTAACGAAAGCTTTGGCGGCCGGGGGTCAACGTGGCTTCCCGGCCGTTTGTGCACCCTGCATATACTGCCGGAGCGCACCGATCAGCCGCCCGATCGGTTCCTCCCATTGCCCGGCGCGCGGCTGACGGAACAGCCGCATCGTCGGATACCAGGGGCTGTCCTCGCGCCGCGTCATCCACCGCCAGTCCGCCGGCTCATATATCAGCGTCCATGTCGGCACACCCATCGCGCCTGCCAGGTGGGCTACCGCACTATCCACGGACACAACCAGGTCCAGGTTCGCGATCACCGCGGCCGTCTCGCCGAAGTCGGTCAGGTCGGCCGACAGGTCGGGCAAACCCATCTCGCTGAACACCGCACGATCGGCGTCCGGCACCGGCGTCTGCAACGAGACCAGCCGCACGCCCGGTATGGTCGCCAACTCCCGCAAACCCGCCAGCGGGATAGACCGCCGCCAATCCGCCGAGTTGTCATTATTGCCAGCCCACACCAGACCAACCCGCACACCCTCGCTGCCAACCCGTCGAGCCAGTTCCGCCCGCCAATGCGCCCGGCGGATGGGAGCAGCCGTCAGGTACGGAATCGGTGTCGGAATGGTGGCAAGCTCGGTCCCGAACACGTAGGGCATGCTGGCCAGCCAGCAGAACGCGGCATGATCTCCCGCCTGTTTCAGCTCCGTGACGCAAGCCCGCACCCCCGGAACGTGACAATAGAGCGACCTGCGGCTGTCGGCAGATCACCACCACTTCCCCCACCCGCGCCGCCGCCATCGGAATATATCGAGCAAACTGAAACGAATCGCCAAATCCCTGATCGGTGGAGATCACCAACCGCCGGCCAGGCAACGGCATGCCGTTCCAGTACGGCCGGATCGGCTTGGGCAGCGCCTTGGTGAAAATCTTCGAGCGGAATCGCCACTCATACTCCGCCCACCCCGCGCGGAAATTTCCCGACGCCAGCAACGCGTGTGCGAGCGACAGATGCGACTCCGGATGCTCCGGGTCGCGCGCCAGCGCATCCAGTACAGTGTTGTAGCCCTGATCGTATTCGCCACGATCGAAGTGGATTTGCGCCAGCCCATTCCTGAATTGCGCACTGGCGGGGTCCAGCCGCACGGCCTCCCGCGCTTCGGCCAGCGCCTCATCCAGCCGGAAATCGTATCGCAGCACATGGCGCAGCTCGAAATGCCAGTGCGGCACGTCCGGGCGTCTGGCGATCGCCTCCCGCAGCAACGACTCAGCCTCCGGCAGACGCCGCAACCGCGCAACGATGAACCCCAGCAGGGCGGTCGCCTCCGGCAAACCGGGGGCATCACGCAGCACCGCCCGGCAGGCGGCCTCCGCTTCGACCGCCTTCCCCTGATTGACCATACGTTCGGCTGCCTGCAACCGCGGCAGGAACGGATCGACCGACACCAAAGCTGCCCCCTGTTGACGCCTCGCACGGGTTGCTGCAACGAAGCCCCGTGTTCTACCGGCAGAAACATCTTCTGGCGATCGAAGGGCTGGAACCGCCCGCGATCAGCCAATTGCTCGACCTCGCGGAGAGCTACGTGCTGCTCAACCGCTCCGGCAAGACGCAGCGCGATCTGCTGCGCGGCCGCACACTCATAAATCTGTTCTTCGAAGACAGCACCCGCACCCGCACCAGCTTCGAGCTCGCCGGCAAGCGACTCGGGGCCGACGTGATCAACATGTCCGTGTCCACGTCGTCGGTGAACAAGGGTGAGACGCTGATCGACACCGCCGCCACGCTGAACGCCATGCACTGCGACCTGCTGGTGGTGCGCCACGGCCAGTCCGGCGCGCCGCTTCTGCTGGCGCAGATCGTCGATGCCGCGGTGATCAACGCCGGCGACGGCACGCATGAGCACCCGACGCAGGCTTTGCTCGACGCGCTGACCATCAAGCGGCGCAAGGGCCGTATCGCCGGCCTGATCGTGGCGATCTGCGGCGACATCGCGCATTCGCGGGTGGCCCGCTCCAACATCCACCTGCTGACGACGATGGGCTGCCAGGTGCGCGTGGTCGGTCCGCCGACCCTGATCCCGGCCGAGGTTTCCGAACTCGGCGTCACCGTCTTCCACGACATGGCCCTTGGCCTGGCGGGCGCCGATGTGGTCATGATGCTGCGGCTGCAACGCGAACGGATGTCACGCGGCGAGGTCCCCAGCGCGCGGGAGTTCTTCCGCTTCTACGGCCTGGATATGGACAAGCTGGCACATGCCAAACCCGACGCCATCGTCATGCATCCCGGCCCGATGAACCGCGGCGTCGAGATCGATAGTGCCGTCGCCGACGATCCGCTGCGCAGCGTGATCAAGGAACAGGTCGAAATGGGGGTAGCCGTTCGCATGGCCGTCTTGGACACGCTGTCGCGGGACCATCGCCGGAATGAACGCTGACACGTTCTTCTCCCGCGTCCGCATCCTGGGTGCCGGGATCGACGTGTTCGGCGACCTGCTGGTGCGCGACGGCCTGATCGCCGATTTCGGACCATCGCTGGGACAACCGGAGGGCGCCACAATCATCGAGGCAGAGGGGGCGATCCTCTGCCCCGGCCTGGTCGACATGCGCGCGGCCCTGGGTGAGCCCGGATTCGAATACCGCGAAACGATCGCCTCGGCGGCGGTGGCGGCGGCGGCCGGCGGCATCACGACCCTGGCCGCCCTGCCCGACACCCAACCCGCGATCGACGATCCGGCTTTAGTACAATTGCTCCGGACCAGGGGCGAGGAGACCGGCAGCCTCACCATCCTCCCATACGGCGCCGTCACCCGCGGCTGCCGAGGCGAAGAACTTTCCGAAATCGGGCTGTTGCGGGAAGCCGGGGCGGTCGCCTTCACCGACGGATCCCGAGCAATCGGGTCTGCGCGGCTGATGCGGTTGGCACTGTCCTACGCCCGTGGATTCGGTGCTCGGATCGTACAGCACCCGGAAGAGCCATCGCTCGCCGCCGGCGGCTCAGCAACGGAAAGCGAGCAATCGACCCGGTTGGGCCTGCCCGGTATTCCCGCCGCCGCCGAAGCGATGATGGTCGCGCGCGACATCAGGCTGGCGGAATTGACCGGCGGAGCAGTTCATTTCTCTCATGTCTCGACCGGTGAGGCGCTGGCGCTGATCCGCATCGCCAAGGCGGCCGGGTTGGCGGTCACCTGCGACACCGCGCCGCCATACTTCGACCTGAATGAGACCTCGATCGGCGATTTCCGGACCTATGCGAAACTATCGCCGCCGCTCCGCAAGGAACACGACCGCAAGGCGGTGATCGCCGCCCTCGCCGACGGCACCATCGATGCGATCGCGTCCGACCATCAGCCGCGCGATGCCGACGACAAGCGCCAGCCGTTTGCTTTGGCGTCCGCGGGCGGTTCGGGTCTGGCAACGTTGCTCGCGATCACGCTGGCCCATGTCCACAACGGATCGCTCCCACTTCCCGCCGCGCTCGATCTGCTGACCGTTCGGCCCGCTGCGCTGCTGGGGATCCAGACCGGACGGATCGCCAAGGGTGCGATCGCCGATCTGTGCCTGTTCGATCTGGATCGGATATGGAAGGTCGAGGCCGGCAAGCTGCCTGGCAAGGCCCAGAACACGCCGTTCGACGGCCGAGCGCTAGAGGGTGTCGTGTTGGGAACGTGGAAGCGCGGCACCCGCGTTTTCGGCTGACCGGTGCAAACTCGTTTCGGGAGGATTGCCGATGTCCCGCCTGAGCATGTCCCGCCTGATCAGGGCGATCTGCCTGATCGCGCCCCTTGTCGGCTGTACGTCGCAGACCAGCCAGACATGCGCCCCCGGACTGGGACCGCCCGTCGCGATCTTCACGCTCTTCCTCGGTAAAGCGATACCGGGCCGTGACGATCTGACCGACAAAGAGTGGCAGTCATTTCTTGACGTCACCGTTACCGCCAATCTGCCGAATGGTTACACGGTGTTCGACGCGAACGGCGGATGGATGAATCCGGCCACCCACAGAACCATCAGGGAAGGCACCAAGGTGCTGCTGGTTGCGCTGCCCGAAGTGCCAGAGAGCCTGGCTGCGATCAACCGTATCCGGACCGCGTATCAGGTCAGGTTCCAACAGCAACTCGTTGGCATGACGGTCGAACACGCGTGCGGCGAATTCTGATACTCTAACGGCTTTGGCAGCCACCGGTTTCGTTGCGACGATAATCCAGCAGCCCCGACCATTGAACAAAAAAAGGGGCGCCCGTGAGCGCCCCAATTTCTTCGTCACCCCAAGTTCTTCGTCACCCCAAGTCCTTCGTCACAAAGACCGAATCTACCTGATGATGATTTCGACGCGCCGGTTCTGCGGCTCGCGAACGCCCGCGCCGGTCGGAACCAGCAGATGTGTTTCACCAAAGCCCTGGATCGTGATGGCGCTCTTGGGCACGCCGTCCTTGACCAGTTCCGCGGCCACAGCCTGGGCACGCCGCACCGACAGGCCCTGGTTGTATTGCGGGGTGCCGGAGGTGTCGGTGTAACCGTTCACTTCAAGCCTGGTGTACTGAACCTTCGTCGAGTTCGTCGCCGCTTCCGATACGATCTGACGTGCGCGATCGGTCAGGGTTGCCTTGTCCCAATCGAAGAACACGAGGTACGAACGGGAAACCGGAGACGCCGGAACCGGGGCGGCAACCGGAGCCACCGGCGCGGGCGCCACGCCGAACGCGTAGCGGAAGCCGACCATGATCGTATTGTTATAATCCTGGTTGAGTTTGAACGTCGCCGGAGTGCCGTTAACCGTGCCACTGTAGTTGCGATCACCGACAAGGCCCATGAACCGATAGTCGGCGGTCAGAGCCAGCCCGGGCGCACTGGTGATCGGGTACGCCAATCCGATGATCCCCTGATAGGCGAACTTGCCTTCAGTATCGTTCGCCGCCGACGACGTGAAGCCCGGCGAGCTGATGTGCAGGTTCGTCTCTTTCGCCCACTGGTAGCCGACGCCAACGCCGACGTAAGGCTGAACGTACGGGACCAGGCCAACAAAGTCATACAGGACGTTGGCCATCAGGCCGGCCTTCTGTTCCTGGCCACCCGCGTGGGTCGCGCCGCTCGCGCTATCGAAGGTATTGTACGTCCAATCGCCCTCGAGCTCGCCGCGCAGACCGTTGCCGAGGCCATAACCGACGGCGATGTTAACGGCCGGACCGACGCGGGACTGCAGCTTGCCACTGCCAAAACCCGCCGGCGAGCTAACCTTCGCATTCTCATCCAGCATGATGTTCACGCCGGCGCCACCGCCGATATACAGACCGGAAATCGGTTGGGCGTTCGCAGCGAGCGGCAGCGCCAGGATTGTGGCCGCCAACAAGGCATTGCGGAATTTCATCTAAACCTCTCCATAATTTTTAAGACCGGTGCGAAACAGGTCCGATAACTCTCCGCCCGTCCTGCCCTTTCGCTGGTATAACCATAGCGATCCACGCAACCTATAGCGAGAGGCTCGGCAACGATCGGGCAACACTGTTGCAGTGGAGCCACAGCAAAGTACCGGCGTACTCGATCTTGCAATGGCGGAAGAGAGCAGGAGTCGAACCTGCCCGGGACCGCTCGGCAGCCCCAACCGGGTTTGAAGTCCGGCCGACCCACCGGGGCCGCTTCTCCTCCGCCGGCAGTATCGCCGCCTCAAACCAACTGGGCAATGAAGGCCGCTTCATCCGCCGTCTCCAGGCACCGGCAATCCAGCACCAGACGCCCGCGCGCGATCCGTCCGATCACCGGACGCGGCAGCCCACGCAAGACTTTAGCAATATCCTCCAATGCCTTACCGCCAATGGTCACCGCGGCGGATGGCAGCAGATCGACCGGCAGCGCGCCCGAACCGATCTGGCTTCGGCACGCCTCGGTAGCGATATCCCGATCCGGCCACCGTGACGCGATCACCTCGCGAATTCGTTCCGCCGTCGTCCGGATATCAGCCTCCGGACGGGTCAGCAGACGCAGCGCCGGGACGCGTTGAGCAAGACGATCCGGGTCGAGGTACATCCGAAGAACGACCTCCAAAGCCGCAAGCCGCCCTTTGTCGAGACGTAACGCGCGCTTGAACGGATTCCGATTGATTGCCGAAATCACACGTTTGTGACCCACGATCAGACCAGCCTGCGGCCCCCCCAGCAGCTTGTCGCCCGAGAAGCTGACCACGTCCGCACCGGCGCGCAACGACTCGCGCGCAGTCGGTTCGTGCGGCAGCCCCCAGCGTTCCAGGTCCACCAGGCTGCCGCTGCCCAGGTCCTCGATCAGCGGAATGCCGGCGTCGCGCGCGATGCTGCCCAATGTTTCGGTCGGCACCATCGCGGTGAAGCCGACAATCGCATAGTTGGCCTGGTGGACCCGCATCAGCGCCCCGGTCAGCGGGCCGATCGCATCGGCATAATCGCGTGCATGCGTCCGGTTGGTGGTCCCGACCTCCTTCAATACGGCGCCCGATCGGCTCATGATGTCGGGCACGCGAAACGCGCCGCCGATCTCAATCAGTTCACCGCGGGACACCAGCACCTCCCTGCCCAGCGCCAGCGTGTTGAGCATCAGCATCACTGCGGCGGCGTTGTTGTTGACGACGGTCGCCGCCTCCGCGCCAGTCAGTTCGCACAGCAGGCCGCTGACGTGGTCGTCACGATCGCCGCGCCGGCCGGTCGCAAGATCGAATTCCAGGTTGGTGGCACCGCGCATCGCCTCGGCCGCCGCATCAGCCGCCTCGGGCGGCAACGGCGACCGGCCGAGGTTGGTGTGAAGTACAGTCCCCGTCAGGTTGAACACCGGTCGCTGGGAACGCGAGAACCTGCTGGCCAGATAATCCGCTGCCTCATCGATCAGCGCCTCGTCCGGACCACCGAACGTGCGGGCAGCGCGTCGGGCGGCGAGGATATCGCGCAGGACGGCGGTGACCGCGGCGCGGCCAAACCGGGTCAGCAGAACCGCGGTTTCCGGGGCTCGCAGAAGGGCATCGACCGACGGAAGCGGGCTGAGATTTTCGACCATGGCCGCTGCATCGTATGCGCCCGGCGCATTTATACCAGCGGCCCGCCTCTTCGACGAAGCGTCAATACTTCGGGCCGCTGGTATCGGATCAGGAGTGCTGACGCCGCAGGAAGGCCGGAATCTCAATTCCGGTTTCATCGGCCGCGGAGGTCTGGCGCACCGACACATGCGGATTCTGCGCCTGATATTCCGCCATCTCAGGCTCCCGCCGTGTCGTTGGCTGCTGCGTCGGCGCCGCCGCGGGCTGCAAAGCCCGCCGCCTGAACGCCCCCGTCACCGTATTGAACAGGCTCGGTCGCGCGGATTCCGTCGCGGCTTGCGGCAGATGCGCCGGCATCGCCGGCCCGCGCTGCGATTCAGCGAAAAGATTCGCCTTCGCCGCCAGTTGCGCGATCGGCAGCGGCTGCGCTTGCTGACCCGGCTTTTGCTGAACCAAGGGCTGCTGCGCCTGGGCTTCCGTCGCAAGCACAGTCTCACCCACCGCCTCGGGTTGCGGTGACACCTGCCGCAGCGGAGACAGCGCCCCCGGCTGCACCACGCCCGGAATGAACCCCGGCGCCCCGGCCACCGGGGCCGCGTTCCGGACGACGATCGGCTGCGGAGCGGGCGACGCGCCGCCACCGACCGCGACCAGCTTCGGCCGCGACTGGTCAGCGATCCGTTGCGAATCGATGCCGGTCGCAACCACCGACACCCGGATCCGGCCTTCCAGAGATTGGTCCACCGCCGAACCGAAGATCACGTTGGCTTCTTCGTCCACTTCCTCACGGATGCGGTTGGCGGCCTGATCGACTTCGAACAGCGTCAGGTCCTCGCCACCGGTGATGTTGATCAGCAGGCCGCGCGCACCCGACATGCTGGTATCCTCCAGCAGCGGATTGTTGATCGCTGCCTCGGCGGCACGAATGGCGCGATTCTCGCCCTCGGCCTCGCCGGTCCCCATCATCGCCTTGCCCATCTCCGCCATGACCGTGCGGATATCGGCGAAGTCCAGATTGACCAGCCCATGCACCATCATCAGGTCGGTAACGCCGCGGACCCCCATATACAGGACCTGGTCAGCCATCTTGAACGCATCGCGCCACGTCGTGCGCTCATTGGCCATCCGGAACAGGTTCTGGTTCGGGATCACGATCAGCGTATCGACGTATTGCTGCAGCTCATCGATGCCCTGATCAGCACAACGCGCCCGCCGCACCCCCTCGAATCCAAACGGCTTGGTAACTACCCCAACCGTCAGAATGTTTCGCTCCCGAGCCATGCGCGCAATGACGGGCGCGGCGCCGGTGCCGGTGCCGCCACCCATGCCGGCGGTAATGAAGCACATGTGCGCGCCGTCGAGGTGACGATACAGCTCATCCGCCGCCTCCTCCGCCGCCGCCTTGCCTATCTCGGGCTTCGCACCCGCGCCGAGACCCTGCGTGATGTGCGGACCTAGCTGGATGCGGCGATCGGCTCGACTGTGCATAAGCTGCTGGGCGTCAGTATTCGCGACGACGAATTCCACACCCTGCAGATTCGCGGCAATCATGTTGTCGACCGCGTTGGTGCCACCGCCACCAACTCCAATCACGGTGATTCGCGGCGAAAAATCAGTGTGGGTCATAGCTGGGATAGTCAAATTCAGCGTCATTTTGTTTTCTCCCCCGAGTTCACGGGACGGCTGCTGGGTCACTGTTACGACGAACCTCTCGATTCGCGGCGGAATCAGACACGTTCTTTCAAAAAATTGACGAGGCGGCGGAAAAGACCGACTCGCGGTTCACCGTCCAGGTTGATGTCCTGGAACAGTCTTCCATCGCCGGCGGCCCATGAAAGCAGGCCGGCAGCAGTGGAAAAGGCAGGGCCAGAGGCAAGTTCCGGCAGACCGCGCAGCGCCGCCGGACGGCCAAGGCGTACCTGCCGGCTGAGCATCCGCGCCGCCATTTCGCGGACACCGGGAAGCTGGCAGGCCCCCCCGGTCAGCACGACGCGGTTGCCCGCGGTGCGTCCCAGTCCCGACGAATCGAGACGGTCCTTGATATACTCGAAGGTTTCTTCGATACGCGGGCGGATGATATTCACCACCATGCTGCGCGGTACTTTCGCCAGTTGATGATCTTCTTCCCCAACCAGCGGCACCGGCAGCATCTCGCGTTCATCGTCCGGGCTGGACTCCACATTGCCGAACAGCGTCTTCAATCGTTCCGCGTGCACCAGCGTCGTCGACAGGCCGATCGCCAGGTCCTTGGTGACATGCAGCCCACCGATCGGAAGCTGGGAGGTGTGCATCATCTGCTTGTCGGCATAGACCGCCATGCTGGTCGTGCCGCCACCCATGTCGATGATCGTCGC
>JAQGHW010000162.1 GCA_028291505.1 Rhodopila sp.
CGTCCAGGCAGCCGTTGGCCACCCAGCGCCGGCAGATACGGTAAATTCGCGTGTAGTGAATTTCAACAAAACCTTCGCAATCCTTGCCAATCGTAAGCTCCTTCCACTGGCAGCCCAGATACAGATACTTCAAAACGTAGTTGAATATCTTGTGAAGACTAAGCTTCGTGCCGGACCGCGGCTGCCGGGAGAGAGGTGCGGAAAGACAAATTGTTCGAAGGCCGCGAGATCCAATTGCGTCGGAATCGCCTGCCAGCGTTGATTTTCAGCCATTCGGGCCCTTCAGAAAACGGGACCATACCCGATTCGCTGGCGACAACAGAAAGCCCAGGACCAGGGCGGCCTACAGCCAAATTCAACCGCCTTCAAAAACCCGCAACCAGTTGCCTCAGCCGTGATGCCGTCTTCGCCCTCCGGCGGCTTCTCGGCGTGGCGAATGAACATGATAGGTGTGAGAGCCATGGTCGTCTCCCGGATTTTGGCGTGCGGTTCGCTTCATTGGCCGGAGAAATAAGTCTTGCGCAATGCGCCGGACGAGCCGGGTTCGGTGTAGCGCCGTAACCAAGAGTCGTCGGGTACGAGATCCTGGGGCTTGAAGTCCTGCGCGTCGCCGCCGTGCGTGGCATCGTAGGCCGCATCCCGAAACGCGTAGCTCGAGAACTGACGCATGAATTCGCCGAGGTAGATGTCAGCGACCCGCGTGTCCCCTCGGATGACCAGCATGTTCTCGTGATTGGTCTCCACGCTGGCGTCGCTGAAATTCGCCGATCCGGTGATAACGATCGGGTCCGCGGACAGGGGATCGACCAGCATGAATTTTGTATGAACCCAGCGGACGTTCTCCTTCGCCTGGACCCCGCTGGCTTCGCGCAGCCAGCGGTCGAACGCGTTCAAAGTGATGTTCTGGCCGATCGCCACGACTGCATTCTTCAGCTTCCGGATGGCGGCAATGGTTTCCTTAGCCTGGGCAACCGCTTTTCCAGTCCCAACCTTGTCCATGAGCGCGAACCGCAGGACGCCGTCGTCCCGGCTGTAGGCGGGCACAAAATCCTTGTTCATGCCGAATGCAAAGGTCATGAACAGAGCGTGCTCGGCGGTGCCCGCGATCTCGGCGTATCGTTTGAGCGTGGCCGTGCCAGTTTGTGGCGAGAAGACTTCGGCGGTTCCCGCCGGCGGCGGGTTGGCTGGCGCGGGCGTGTTCGTGTCGTCCCATGTCCGCATGGCCCGGAGCGGAGGATCGAACGAGAGCTGCGTCCAATACTCCAAATATCTCCGGGCGATGTCAGGATCGTTTACTATGTGCGCGCAGTTTAAGTGCCCAAAAATGCCGTTCTCGGTGTAGTTCGTCGATCCACCCAGCACCTCAATCGGATTGTTATCCTTGAGAAGCACAATGAACTTGTTGTGCATGATTTTGCCGTTGGTGAAGCCTTGGCATAGGTCGGTGATCCCTGCCGTGTCGATCGCCTCTTCATTTGGCCGAACGGGATCTTCCTGGGCGTTTTCGATTGCGTCGAAGATCACCTTGACATCGGCACCGCGTGATTTGGCTGCCTTGAGCGCATCGAGGATCGCAGGCCACTGGAATTCATAGATAGCGACCCGAAGGCCGTAGGTCTGGTCGGTGGCCTTGCCTATGAAGCCGACAATCGCCTCCAGAAGGCCACGGGAGAGCCAAGCATAGGCAGCGTTGCCGACTTTGCTGGGGATCTTGTCCTGGAAGCGTCGTGCGTACTCCTGCGAAGCGATGGCGCCTCGATTGAAATACACACTGTGGACACCGTCCTCCTCGGCCTCGGTCCTGACCTCAAGAGTAATGGTGGCACCGGGTACAAGTGCGCCTGGCCGCCCGTACATGGCGGTGACCGTATAGCTGTAGTCATGCGCCGGTTTGGCGGAATAGTCACTCCACTGAAAGGTCTGGAACGGCTGGTCTTGGCTTGAGGCCGTACCACCCGGTGAGAGCGGCGGGGTTGCGTCGGGAAACGTCTTCATACCGCGTAGCCAGTAGGTCTCGTTTTCGGTACGGTCGGTGCGCTGTATCGCAACGCCTAGCAGGCCCTGCTCGTGCGCTGGATCCGTGATGTCCCAACCGAGAAGCACCACGTATGTTCCGGCCACTGCCTGCGCTACCAGGCCCTGGTCTTGTTGCTTTTTGCGCATGATCCGCCTCCCGCACCATTGAACAAGGCGACGGGTTCGGGACCGACGTCGATTCTGCGACCCTCTCCCGGCGCCACGTCGGAGACTTGGCACGCTGTTACAAACGTCATTGGCCTGCCTCCAGAGCATGATCACGCTGAGCGGCCAGCGTTTCGTTGGCGTCAGCCAAGCTGACGAAACGCGAGGGGAACGTTCGTAGCGTGTGAATCATGCGATTAAACAAGGAGATAGAGCGCTTTCGCCCTGCGCGCAGGACATTGCACGCAATGTCCGGGTCAGGGTGAAAGCGCTCTAGAGGAAGAAGCTGAGGTTGTTGGCGAGATAGGTGCTCTGATCGAGCAGAATGCGCCGTTGATATATCTCGAAGCCCTCGCCCCGCCCGGTGGATCGGAGGCCGTCGATCCGCTCCCCGACCAGGAAATCGGCCTGGCGCTCCGAGCGGTTCCGGTAGGTCAGGAAATTTGAACGCACCTCGAAGTCCCCGTTGGCGCGGCGGCGTGCCCGGACATTGGTGATCAGATGGCGAGTCCGCGACTGCGGCTCCTCCGCCCATGCCGCGCCCGATTCCAGCTTGCGCAGGCGCAGCCTGAGGTGTTCCTTGCCCTCGTCGAAATAGGCCAGCTCGTCGGGTGCGCTCCATTGCCGCTGGCGGTCGCGCGGCCCGCGGTTCTCGCAGATCGGCATGACGTAGATGAGGTCGTCGGCCAGCAGCTCGATCCACTCGGCGATCCGTTGGGCGTCGAGCAGTTCAGCTTCATGGTAGAGGAACTGCGAGATCGCGTGGAGCTCGTCGGCCGAAGCTGCCGGGAGGATCGGCGCGGCCGTCTGCTGGCTATTCACCGGCATCGGCCTGTCCTTGGTTCTGTGCCCGGACTGGCGTGCGCATCATTTCCAGCCAGTAGGCGTAGAGGCCACGCGCGGCGTCTTCGTTGTAGGCGTTGTTGACCGA
>JAQGHW010000168.1 GCA_028291505.1 Rhodopila sp.
ATTCCGCGAAGGCAACTTTTTGGGACAGCACCCGCGCCGTGCCGGTCGTTGGCGCATGGACCGCTGCGCAGCCTGCACCTCGAGGCTCCGTAGGGGGCCGGAGGATGACCTCCCAGTTCCTCGGTCCTGGCCGCCCCGATGCCGCACAGGCACAACGCTGATCGCCGTCACCACATCCCTCAAGATGTCGTTGACAGCGCGATCGGCTGCATCATCCCATAGCGGTCGCGATTGGGATCATCTTGCGTTCCATCCGCCCAGGTGCACCAACGTCCCTCAACAGACCACCTTCTCCCCGCCCCCCCAACCGCTGTAAGGACAACCCACCGGTCCCGGGAGACGCATCGTTGCCAGACGCTTCACACACCCCAGACGCTTCACACACCCAACACGCCTCGCACACGCACGAACAAGCCGCCGAGATCGCCGAAGCGCGCAACCGAACCGCGTCCACCGTCCGCCCCACCGTCCCCGCGCTGGAGGCGATGCTCCACCAGGCCCACCCGATCCTCGACCACGGTTTCGTCCGGATCATCGACTACATGGGCGACGACGCCGCCATCGTGCAGGCCGCCCGCGTCTCCTACGGCCGCGGCACCAGGCGCGTCCAGGAAGACGCCGGCCTCATCCGCTATCTCATGCGCCACCGCCACACCACCCCGTTCGAGATGTGTGAGATCAAGTTCCACGTCAAACTACCGATCTTCGTCGCCCGCCAATGGATCCGCCACCGCACCGCCAGTGTGAACGAGTATTCCGCGCGCTACTCGATCCTGGACAAGGAATTCTACATCCCCGCCCCCGAACACCTCGCCGCCCAGTCCACCACCAACCGCCAAGGCCGCGGCGACGTACTGCAAGGTGAAGAAGCCACCAACGTCCTGCACCTCCTGCGCGACGATGCTGAACGCACCTACGCCAACTACGCCCGCATGCTGAACGAAGGCGAAACCCCCGACCCCACCCGCCGAGGCCTCGCCCGCGAACTCGCCAGGATGAACCTGACCCTCAACACCTACACACAGTGGTACTGGAAGACCAACCTCCACAACCTCTTCCACTTCCTCTCCCTCCGCGCCGACCCCCACGCCCAATACGAAATCCGGGTCTACGCAGACGCCATGCTGCAAATGACCGAGGCCTGGGTCCCCATCGCCGCCGCCGCATTCCGCGACTACCGGCTGGGCGCCGTCACGCTATCCGCCCAAATGATCACCGTATTGAACCGCCGGTTGGCCGGCGAGACCGTCACCCAGGAGACCAGTGGCCTGAACCGTCGCGAATGGGCGGAGTTCACCGCGCAGTTCCCAATCGCTTGATCCATCCGGCGGCCGCCCCTTCCGGTCACGCGATCCTGCTCCATTACCCCTTGCTTGCTCCAATCCGGACGCCAGGGTAAGGGTCCCGCATTCAGGATCGGGTCACCCGTCAGCCGCAATGAAGGCTTCGCTGCACAGCCGTGCTTAACACCGCCTACCAAGAGGTCATCCATTTGAGCCACGATCGGGAGACCGGGGAACACGGCAGACCAAAGCCGAACCTCGGAATGCTGATGGCGGTGCTGGGAATCGTTTATGGCGATATCGGCACCAGCCCGCTCTATGCCTTCAAAGCCAGCCTTCAGCTTTTCGATCCCAGGCGCACCACCCAGGTCGAGATCATGGGCGTCCT
Source organism: Rhodopila sp. (assembly GCA_028291505.1). GTDB lineage: Bacteria > Pseudomonadota > Alphaproteobacteria > Acetobacterales > Acetobacteraceae > Rhodopila. The sequence continues at coordinate 1,672 of JAQGHW010000168.1, forward strand.
GTCGCTGATCTTCTGGTCGCTGATCGTCATCGTGACAATAAAATACGTATTCCTGGTGATGCGCGCCGACAACCGGGGGGAAGGCGGCATCCTGGCGCTGATGGCGTTGGCGCAGCGCGTCTCCATCGGACGCAGCGTGAAAAGCGCCATCGCCCTGGTCGGCATCGCCGGCGCCTGCCTGTTCTTCGGCGACGGCGTGATCACCCCCGCGATCTCCGTGCTGTCGGCGGTGGAGGGGCTGGAAGTGTCCGCTCCCGACCTGAAATTCTACGTCCTGCCGATCAGCGTCGCCGTGATCGTGGCGCTGTTCGCAATGCAGTACAAAGGCACCGGCAGCGTCGGCCGCGTCTTCGGTCCGATCATGGTCGCCTGGTTCTTCATCATCGGCCTGACTGGCCTGGTCGAGATCATTCCGCACCCGTTTGTACTGCTGGCGATCTCCCCCACCTATGCCATCCGGCTGTGCGTCGAATACAAAGGTCTGGCATTCTTCGTGCTGGGCGCCGTCGTGCTGTGCGTCACCGGCGCCGAGGCCCTCTACGCCGATATGGGCCACTTCGGCGCTCGTCCCATCCGCATCACCTGGCTCACCTTCGTGCTGCCCTGCCTGATCCTGAACTACTTCGGCCAGGGCGCCCTGATGATCCGCGACCCCTCGGCGATCGAGAACCCGTTCTTCCTCCTCGGCCCCCAATGGATGCGGCTGCCGATGGTGATCCTCGCCACCGCGGCGACCGTGATCGCCAGCCAGGCAGTCATCTCCGGCGCGTTCTCCATGGCCCGCCAATGCATGCAGCTCGGTTTCCTGCCAAGAATGACCGTGCGGCATACCTCCAACGTGGAGGAAGGCCAGATCTACGTGCCGCAGGTCAACACTGCCCTGGCGGTGGGGGTCGTGCTGCTGGTGCTGGCGTTCAAGACGTCCGACAATCTGGCCTCCGCCTACGGTATCGCGGTGACCGGAACGTTCCTGTGCACGGCGATCCTCGCGATGGTGGTGTTCCGCCGGCAGTTCCACTGGTCGCGCGGCGCGGCGGTGTCGGTGTTCGGTGCCCTGTTCCTGGTGGACATCGTGTTCTTCAGCGCCAACACGGTGAAGATCGTCGAAGGCGGCTGGGTGCCGCTGGTCCTCGGCCTCGGGCTGACCGGAATGATGACGTCGTGGAAGCGCGGACGCGACCTTCTCCTGTCCCGCTGGAAACAGTCCAGCATGCCGCTGGCGCCGTTCCTCGCCCGCCTGCCCCAATCGCGGATCATCCGTGTGCCCGGGCTGGCGGTGTTCATGACCGGCAATCCCGATTACGTGCCCACCTCGTTGCTGCACAACCTGAAGCACAACAAGGTCCTGCACGAGAATGTCGTGTTCGTGACAGTGGAAAACGAGGATGTGCCAGAGGTGTCGCACCGTCGCCGCGCCGAGATCGCGCTGCTCGCACCAGGCATCCATCGGGTCATCTTGCGCTACGGTTTCATGGAGAGCCCGAACATCCCGAAGGCGCTGGAGGACCTGACGGACCAGTTGAAGGTACGGGTCTCCCAGGCGAGCTACTTCCTGGGACGAGAAGTCCTGGTCCCCGGCATGGAACCGAAACTATCCTGGTGGCGCCGGGCGTTGTTCCTGGTCATGGCGCGGAACGCGGTGCCGGCAACCGAGTTCTTCCGGATACCCAGCGACCGCGTGGTAGAGCTAGGCGTACGGATCACGATCTGACCGGCGGTTTGCAGCTAGAGCAACATCAGCCCAACTGGAACAGTCCGGCTGACAAAGTCTCTGGTGAAAACAATGGCCTAGAGCATGCTGACTGTTTCCAGTCAGCCTAAAAACGCCCGATCCCCGCCCATCGTGCCCAATCCCTGATCCGGCCAGAGCCCATGCTCCGGCACTCATGCTACAATGCCCCGCCACTGGACACAGGCCCCGCGACTCCATGGAAAATCCCTACGTCACCCTCTCCTCCCGCATCGCCTATGAGAATCGCTGGACCCGCCTCCGCGAGGACCGCATTCGCCGCGCCGACGGCTCCGACGGCATCTACGGCGTCGTTGAGCGAGCCGACTTCGTGGTGATCGCCCCATGGCAGAACGGCCGCCTGACCCTGGTCGAGCAATTCCGCTATCCCGTCGGCACCCGCGTCTGGGAATTCCCGATGGGCATGTGGGAGCACGCTCCCGGCACCGACCCGGCCATCCTTGCGGCAGCGGAACTGCGCGAGGAAACCGGCCTCATCGCCGGCCGCATGACCCATGTGGGAGAGATTTTCCAGGGACCCGGCTATTGCAACCAGCGCGGCCACATCTTCCTCGCCACCGAACTGACCCAGGGCGCTCCCGACCGGGAAGCCACCGAACAAGACATGATTTGTCGCGATTTCCCGCTGGCCGAATTCGAGGCCATGGTCCGCGACAACACCCTGCGGGAGGCGATGACCCTCTCGACGTTCGGCCTGCTGCGCGTAAAAGGCCTGCTCTGAGGCAAGCCGCAACGCCCCGCCCCTCGTCGGCGAGACTACCGCGGACCGTTATCCTCCGGCGGAGCGACACGCTCGATCCACCCGGACAGCGACCGCAGCGCGACGTGCGCGAACAACACCACGGCGGTCAGCGTCAGGGCCTGGGCGAATTCCAGCACACCAACGGCGGTTCCGATCGCCGCCACCGCCCAGAACGTGGCAGCCGTGGCGAGCCCCCTGACCTGCGACCCATGCCGCAGAATCACCCCGCCGCCCAGAAAACCGATGCCCGTCGCGATCGCGCCCAGCGCGGCGCCCGGGTTGCTGCCGCCATAGGTCACCGCGATCCGAGCAAACACGCAGGCCGCCGTCGCCACCAGTGCGCAGGACCGCAGCCCTCCCGGATGCCGCCGCCACTCACGCTCCGCCCCGATCGCCGCGCCCAGCAACGCCGCGATTACCGTGGTGATGACGTCGTGCGATCCGCCCGAAATCTCCACGGATCAGCTGCACCCCAAGAGATTGTCCCGCAACCGGCACATGATCCGACCATACGGCGCGCTCCGCCCCAGCGTCGAGCAGAATTCGGTAAATCCGATTTTCGCGGCCAGTCGAACCGCCAGGACGCCAACCCTTCGATCGCACCAATCCGCCGCCCCCGGCCGTATCGGTGCGTTCAGCAGCCGCCCCAACGGCAAGCTAATGTTCAGGCCACCCTGTGTCACATCCGTCAGCACCTCCCGGCCCCCACCCGCCGATCTTCCTCCCGCCGGATTTTCGCCGTATCCAACCCCAAACCAAAGCCCGAAAGGAACGCCCCAATGAGCCGCCTGATCTATGTCCTGAACGGCCCGAACCTGAACCTGCTCGGCAAGCGCCAACCGCACATTTACGGTCACGAAACGCTCGCTGACATTGAGCGAGATTGCCGAAAACTCGCCACGGAACTCGCTCTGGAACTGGAATTCCACCAGAGCAACCGCGAATACGAGATCATCGACTGGATCCACGAAGCGCGCGACACCGCCGGCGGAATAGTCATCAACCCGGCCGCGTTCACCCACACCTCGGTGGCCATCCTCGACGCGCTGAACACCTTCGACGCGCCAGTGATCGAGGTCCACATCTCCAACGTCCATAAGCGCGAGGAATTCCGCCACCACTCCTTCGTTTCAAGCCGCGCCGACGGCGTCATCGCCGGCTTCGGCACCCAAGGCTACCAGCTGGCCCTGCGCCGGCTCGCGCGATTGATTGAAGAAAAAGCCCCGGTCAAAAGCTGACCTCGGGTGATCGACGAAAAAGCCCCGGTCAAAAGCTGACCTCGGGCGGGATATCCGCCTCGGCGATGCCCACAAGACCCAGGCTGTCGACCACCATCCGGCGCATGCGTCCCAGCCCCCGGTTCCAGTCGATCCAGTTATCGACGAAATCGCGCCAGGTCTTGTCCGGTTCGCGCCGCAATCCGGCGTTGGTGGTGGCGGTGAACAGCGGTCTCGGCACCACCAGCGTCCCCACCGCCGGGTCGCGCTTCAGCACCGAAAGCGCCAGCAGCGCCACCAGCACCTGGCAGTCCGCCTTCCCGGCCTGCACCGCCAAACTCGCATCGTTGTTGGTTTTCAGCCGCAGGAACGTCGCTCGCGGGCAAGTCTCCGACATCACCTGGTCGTACGACGTGCCGATCTCCAGCGCGATCCGGACCGAGGGATCGTTCAGTTCCTCCCAGGTCGAGGGCCGGAAACCCGGACGGGCAATCAGCGTGAACAGGTTGTTGAACAGCGGATGGGTGAAGTCGATCGCCAGCGCCCGCCGCGGCGTCGGGTTCAGGCCGAAGAAGATGTCCACCTTGTCCGCCTGCAGGTCGAGCACCGCATTGCCCCAGGTCGACTCAACAAATTCCGCTTCCGCATCCAAAGCCTTGGCCAGGTCGCGGCCATAGGACGGAATGAAGCCCCGCCATTCGCCGCTGGCCAGGTCGCGCACACAGTAGGGAGCCTGCCCACCGACGGCACCAACACGCACCACATGGGTGCGGCGGATCCGCTCGAACGTCGACTCCGCCGCCGATTCGCCCCGCGCTTCGGGTACGGCGACCGCGAAAGCGGCAAGGGCGCAAGCGAGGTCGCGGCGGAGCATCATGGTTCGGTCTCGTGCATGGCCCATGCGGTGCCGCGGGCGGTCCGGCACCTTCGCCCAGAAGCCTTCCCACCGCAACCGGCCCACCGCAACCGGCCCACCGCAACCGGTTCGTGTCGGTGCCCTTCGCGGTGCAGAAACGATCCTGCAGGTCGCGGATCGGGAGGCTATCCAACCGCCCCTAATTCAACATCGACTTCAAAATATCCAACTGTGCTCGAACACTATTCGCGACCGATCCCTCCGGCACCAGATCCAGGAACCGCTGGTAGCAATCCCTGGCAGCCGCCACCTGATCCAGCTTCTGGTTCATCACGCCGGCCTGCCGCCAAAGCTCCGCCTGATCGGGTGCGATCAGCAGCATGTCCTCCGTGCATCGCAACCCGCCGCGCAGGTCGCCCACGTCCAACCGCCGCGTCATGATATTGTTCTGCAACCGCAGCAAAACCCGCCTCGTGCTCATCGGTTGCAGCAGCCCGGGCCGCAGTTCCGCTTTCTCCCCCTCCACCCGCTTCAGCAACGTCCGCAGTTCCCTGGCCGTCATCAACTGACCGCCATTGAAGACGTCGACCACCACCTGAGTCTTCCGCCCTTCCAGCGCCACCAGGAAATGCATCGGGAAATCGACCCCGTGGCTGCCCCAGCCCGCCGCCCGCGCCGCATGCAGCCAGATCACACCCAGCGCCACCGGCAGCCCCCGCCGCCGTTCGGTGACCCGGATCAGGTTGGCGTTCGCCGGATCCTCGTAGGTTTCCATGTCCCCGGCGTAGCCGAACTCACCCACCAGCAGATCCGCCAGCGCGGCAGCCCGTGCCGGCAGGTCCTCCTTGTCCATCGCCGCAGCCTGCTTCACCGCCCCGTGCGCCAGATCGGACAGATGGCGCGCCGCCTTCTGCCAATCCGCGTCGGGGGCGTCCACGCGGGCGAGCTGCAGGGCGGCGTTACCGATATCGATCTCGGAATCCGCCAACTGACCAATCGCTGTCAGTGCCGCCCTGTGGTCAGTCATCGCCCCCGCGTTGCTCCTGCCTCTGCTACTCCGCCGCCTGTTGCGGCAGATAGATTTCCTTGCCGGCTTCAGCGAACTCGGCGCTTTTCGCCTCCATCCCCGCCATCCGCTCAGCTTCCACCCGCAAATCCTGCGTGATCTTCATTGAACAGAATTTCGGCCCGCACATCGAGCAGAAATGTGCCACCTTGTGCGCTTCCTTCGGTAACGTCTCGTCGTGGAACGAACGCGCCGTGTCCGGATCGAGCGACAGGTTGAACTGATCCTCCCATCGGAACTCGAACCGCGCTCGGCTCACCGCATCATCCCGTAGTTTCGCCGCCGGGTGCCCCTTCGCCAGATCGGCCGCATGGGCGGCAATCCGATACGTAATCACACCGGTCTTCACGTCGTCCCGGTTCGGCAGCCCCAGATGCTCCTTCGGCGTAACGTAGCACAGCATCGCCGTCCCAAACCAACCGATCATCGCCGCGCCAATCGCCGACGTGATGTGGTCATACCCCGGCGCGATATCCGTCGTCAGCGGCCCAAGCGTATAGAACGGAGCCTCACCGCACTCACGCAACTGCTTGTCCATGTTGATCTTGATCTTGTGCATCGGCACA